>JBKJTM010000433.1:0-6807 GCA_046590805.1 Usitatibacter sp. | reverse complement strand
TTGGCGAGCGCCATGTCCTCCTCGGGACTCGAAGGCTCGGCGAACAGGAAGTCGAGCGCGATCACCGCCGCGCCTCCCGAGGCGACACGGTTGATCATGTCGGCGTAGCGCGAGCGCGGCCAGGGCAGGCGCTGCTTCAACGCCGCCATCGCCTCCTCGTTGATCGCGATCAACGTGATCGGCTGCGACAGCTCGCCCTTCGCGGTCTTCACCGTGAGGAAGTCGAAGACGCGCCGCTCAAGGCCTTGCCAGGCTGGGACGCTGGTGGCGAGCAGCGCCACGAAGGCGAACGCCGCGGCGGCGATGGCGGCCTCCGCGTGGCGTGAGAAGAAGCGGCGGAGCGGGTCCAGCCTCACCTAGAAGCGATAGTTGATGGCGATCGCGACGGACTCGTCCGCGGACTTGGCGCCGATGCCCGCCGCGATCAGCTCGATCGACCAGCGCTTGGCGGGGCTCTCCCAGTAGGCCTGCAACGCACCGCTCCATTCCGACGCGATGCGGACGACGTTCGCCTCGTCGGCGAAGCGCTCGCCGCGATGCACTGCCTTGGCACCGACCGTCCAGCGCCGATCGGCGAAGAATGTGCCACCGATCGCGATGCGCCGGCGCGGCATGAATGCGAGCTGCTTGCCCGGCTGCGCGCCGGTGTTCTCGCTCGTGGCCCAGGCACCTTCGGCGAAGAGCGACAGCTGCCTCGCCACGAGTGCATTCGCGGAAACCCCGCTCTCGGTCAGCTTCCCCCGGGAGAGCTCGGGGAAGCCCTCGAGACGATCGAGGGTGGCGAGCGCGTTGAAGCTGCGGTTGCGCAGGCGCTCGAGGTTGGTGGCATCGGGCCGGTTGTTGAGCACGCCGATCAGGCTCGAGTAGAGGTTGTCGATCTCCTGGCGATCGCCGAACGCGGTGAGCAGCAGCCGGGGCGTCACCTCCCATTCCCCTTGGAGACGCAGGCGTTCGAGCTTGCCGCCGGCGAGAACATAGCGGTCGTCGAGAACGATGCCGGCGGTCGAGGCGGCCTTGAGGCTGCCGATCGATGTGGGGCGCAGCCAGCGCTGGTAGGCGCCGCGCACCGTCAGGGCCGGGAGCGCCTTCCACACGACGCCCGCGCGCGGGGAGGCCTGGCTGCGCTCGTGGTTGTCCTCGAGGCCGACCCGCTGCGAGGCGAAATCGCGCCGCACCAGGATATCGTCGGTCTTCTCATAGCGGGTGTAGTCCACCTGCAACTCGGCCACCAGGCCCGCGTCCGGCGCCGTGCGTATCGCGACCTCCGCGGACCTCGACCGGTCGCGGATGTCCTGGCGCACGGATTCGAGCAGTCGGGTTCCGGCCATGCTGGTGCGCCCGAAAGCGTCGCGCTCGAGGAAGTCGATGCTGCGATAGGTGGCACCTTCCACCGTACAGGACAATTCGATCCCGCTGACCAATCGATGCAACCCCCGCGCGCCGATGTCGCTGCGCCGCGGCTGGGTCGAGAAGTCGGAATCGCGGTACGTGCCGAAGCTCCCCACGCGCGCGACGTCGCGGCTCACGAGGCGCGAATCCTCCGAGCCATGACCCCCCTTCACCCAGAGCTGCGAGTCGGGACCGCGCCGGTAGAGCAGGCCCGCGTCGGTGCGGTTGGCCGAGCCGTCCAGCCGCTGGTAGAGATCGAGAAGGGTCCGGCCGGCGAACCCTACCCGCGAGTCGGGGATGAAGCGATTCTTGTAGAGAAAGAAACCCACCTCGTCGGTGAGCCGCATCCCGAGCGCCGCCGTCACCGACGAGGCGCGGTCGTCCGTGCTCCGATCTTCGGGCCAGGACTTGAGCAGCACGCCCTCGAGGAAATAGGCGATGCGCCCCTCCGCGACGAGACCGTTCACGTTGACCAGGGGTTCCGCAAGCGTGCTATCGGACGAACGCGCGCCGCGCCACGCAATCGTGCCGTAGCTGCCGGGACGCGCGACCAGCGGCTGGAAGCGGTTCGGCGCCCCGAAGGCGATCGGGTCGGCGAGGAAGCCCTGCATCAGCTCGCTATTCGCGGCGAACTTGCCCGGCAGGCGATCGGCGAGGAAGAGGTGGCTTCCCGCCCATAGCGGATCGAACGAGTCCTGTGCGTTCTTGAGCGCCCACGATTCCAGCCCCATCTGCGCGAGCGGCGTGCCCAGGTTTGCCGCGCCGCGCAGGTTGTTGGCGATGGCGTCGAGCGACTTGGCATAACGCAGGCGGGCCATGGCCTCGCGCGCGGCTGCCATCGCATCGCCCGGCCTCATCAGGTCGGAATGGATCATCGCGGCGAACTGGTATGGCAGCGGATCCTTCGGGTCATGGGTCGAGGCCGTGCGCAGCCGTGCGAGCGCGTCCTCCACCCGTCCCTGCTGCCAGTACACCACCGCCAGGTAGACGTGCGCCCGCGCATAGCGCGGCTCGACCAGCGTCGCCTTGAGCAACGCCTCCAGCGCGCCTTCCACGTCCCCTGACTTGAGGCGCGCGACACCGAGCCCGGTCCAACTGGCGAAGTCGTCGGGTTGGGCTTCGAGCGCGACTGCCAGCGTCGAGCGCGAGAGCGGCAGGTCGTAGGCGTTGGCTTCCAGCAGACCGCGCTCGCCGAGCACCGTGGCGTTGCGTGGCGAGAGCTTGTCGGCGCGATCGAGCGCGCGGCGTGCCCGCCGCGGGTCGGAGCGCTCGGAATGCATCTGCCCGAGCGCATGCCAGGCGCGCCAGTCCTCCGGCGCGATCTGCGTGGCACGGCGAAGCGCGATGCCGGCAAGCCGCGCGTCGCCGTCGAGCCGAGCGACTTCCCCGGCGTGGAGCTGCGACTCGAGGGTGTCGGGATACTTCGCGCGCGCCGCGGCCGCGGCCTCGCGGGCGAGCGCCATGTCGTCGGCAAAGAGGTACGCACGGGCGAGAAGGCCCTGGGTGCGCGGCTCTGCCGGGAACCGCTCGGTCGCCTTCTTCAACCAATCGACCGCCTCCGCCGCGTTGCCGCGATAGAGCGCGATGTCGGCGAGCAGGAAGTAAGTGACCGCAGTGTCGTCCTTGCCCACGCTCGCTGCGAGCGTCTGGCGGGCGCGCTCGATATCGCCCGCGGCGAGCGCGTCGGTCACGCCGCGATGGCGGGGCGCCCGGGCGCCGTCGCCGCGCAGCTCCTGGTACGCATTCGGATCGATGGTGAAGCTGCTCACCCACTGCACCCGCTCGCGCGCGTTCTGCACGCGCCGCTTGTAGGGCGCGCGCCCTTTCTCCAGCACGCCCTGCTCGTCGCTGCTCACCGCGAGGGAGCCCAGGTCGTTGGAGATCTCGATCTCGCCCTCGACCACGGTGAAGGAGCTGCGCCCGTCCTCCTCCACCTCCACCACCCATTCGGTGCCGCGGATCGCCGCGAGGCCCGTGGGCGTGGCCATGGTGAAAGTCTTGGTGGGCGTCTTGGTCTCGAAGCGGCCCTTGCCCTTCTGGAAGTCCACCAGCGACTTGCGTGGCGCCCCGGCCTCCGGCACCTTGAGCTGCAGCGTGGTGTTGGCGTCGATGGAGGCGTTGGTCTGGTCGGCGAGGAGCAGCGCCATCTTGCTGTCCTGCTGGGTGCGCAGCCACATGCCCGGATCGACCCGTTGCTGGACTTTGGCCGGAGTCCACCCGCTCGCGGGAGACAGCGTGTAATCGCCCTTGCCCTTGAGGCTCACGATCTCGGCGGCGGGCTGGGCGAGCGCGAAAACGGGCAATGCGGCGAGCGACAGCAGGACACGTTGGACGAGGCGCAAGCTTCCCCCCTGCGGATTCGGTGCCATAGAGTGCGCGCAACCGACGTTCTTGCCAACTTTTGCGCATCGCGGCCGCGAATGTCGGCGTATGCGCGTCGGGTTCTGCCATGGTTTCGTTACGAATGACCGGGCCCACGCGACCGTCCTCGAGTAAGAGTCCGTAAGAGCCGGATTTGCCATCAAGGCAGCTCCTACGGTAAAAAGGTGGGACGAGTAGCGTCACTCGAGAGGGAAGGGGCAGATGCATTCTTTTCGAGTCCTGTGGTCGAGCATTCCGCTCGCGGCCGTCCTGTTCTTCCACACGATCGGATGGGCGGCCACACCGATGGTCGCTGCCCGCTTTTCCCATGCCCTCGTCCTCAAGAGCGACGGCACGGTGGCGGCCTGGGGCAACAACTCCGATGGCCAGCTCGGCAACGGGCGCCGGCTATTGGACCCCACGCCCGCGCTCTTGCCGAACCTGCCGCCGCTAGCGCAAACCGCCAGCAGTCGCGAGCACGTGGTTGCCCTCGATTCCAATGGGCGCGTCTGGACGTGGGGTGCGGAAACCCACGCGCGCCTCGGCGTCCGCGCGCAGCGCAACCCTGCCCTCCCTGGCCGGGTTCAGGGCATCCAGGACGTGATCGGCATTGCGGCCACCGACTTCGGCAGCTTCGCGATCAAAGCCGACGGGACGGTCTGGATGTGGGGAGGAGCGTTGTGCTGGGCAGTCGACTCGCCGATTCCCCGACCCATCGCCGGCTTGACGAATATCGCGCAGATTTCGGCCGGTACAGACCACCTGGTCATGCGGACTCGGGCCGGAACGGTGGTGACGCTCGGATCGAACTGGGATGGCGTGGCCGGCGATGGAACGATCGCCCCTCGGAATGCCTGTTTGCCACGTTTGCCAGTGTCCGTTCCTGGCCTTTCCAACGTCGCGTTCGTAAATGCGGGCACATTCTCCGCGCACGCGGTGACCACCGACGGAAAGTTATATTCGTGGGGCCAGCTGTGGAGTGGCGTACCGTCCTTGCCGGTCTCGCCCTCGCCGGTGCTTGTATCGGTCTTCGCGAAATCCGTGCGCAAGGTTGCCGCTCGCGAATCTCTATACGCCATTCTCGAAGACGGAACGGTATGGATGTGGACGACCGCGTTCGACGGTAATTCGAGTGGACGCGTGAGACAGATACCCGGGCTTGCCGGAATCGAGGAGATCGCCGTTCCGGCGTTCTTCGAAGCATCGGTATTCGCGCGGGACGCATCCGGCCGGCTATTCACGTTCTCCCCGAACAGCTTCGGGGAATCCGGGATCGATGTGGCTTTCAACGCGAACCCGGTGACCAGGCAAGTTCCGCTGCCTGCCGCGGTTCGCACGATGAGCGTCGGCTTCTACGGAGTGCTGGCGGTCACGACGGATGGCAAGGCGTGGACGTGGGGCCGCGACGGACTCGGTTTGCTGGGCAGGGGCGAGCTCACCACGAGCGCCGTGCCGCTGTCCGTAGGGGGGCTCGGCAACATCCGCAAACTGGCAATCGGCTCGAACAACGCCTTTGCGCTAGATACATTCGGCAAGGTCTGGGGATGGGGAGATAACCGCAACTCCCAGCTCGGCACGGCATCGAAGACCCCCAGCTCCATCCCGGTCCCGATCGAAGCATCTGGCAGCAATGTCGATATCGCAGCCTCGTGGAACGCGCTGCTGATGCTGGGCTCCGATGGGAAGGTCCGCACATTCGGTCCCGTGGCGAATCTTCCCGGACTGACTTCGCCCGTCGAGGGACTGCCACCAATTGCGCGAATGGGTGCGGGCTGGGAGCAGGCCTTCTTTGTCACGGCGAATGGGGACCTCTGGGCCCTGGGAAACAATTCGTTCGGTCAGTTGGGCGACGGCACGACGACCAATCGCACCACCCCCGTGAAAATCTCTGGACTCCCACCGGTGGCGCAAGTGGTCTCCGAGTTCAATTTCACGCTGGCCCTCACGACGAGCGGCGAGGTCTGGGGATGGGGCAACAATGGCAGCCAGATTCTTGGTCCGGGAGCGCCCGCTTCGAGCCTCGTCCCTTGGCGGCTGCCAGGCGTAGCGGGGGCCGTCGAGATAGCGGCGGGTCTCTCCCATGCGGTGGCTCGGCTCGGCGATGGCACGGTCCTGACCTGGGGTCCGTCTTACCGGCCAGCCGCTTTGGGGCGGTCCGGAGATTCCCTTACCCCCGCACCGGTGGATGGTTTGGATTCCGTGATCTCGATTGCCGCCGGCTTTGGTTCTACGTATGCAATTCGCTCGGATGGTTCGGTTTGGGGCTGGGGTGGCAATTGCGGCAGTGACAGTTGCTCGATGACCGGTGATGGCACGCTGGTGAGTCGCGACCGTCCCGTCGTCGTGATCCGCGAGAACGGGGCGGGAAACCTGGACACGAACGACTGGTTCCTGGACGCGAAGCCGGGGACGCCCAAGACGATTCCGGCGTCGAAGATTCCGAAGGTGATCTCGACCGCGAGCTCGCTTTCGAACTCGGGCATTCTTAACGTAGACGCCTCTGTCGCGGTTCGCCAATCTGACCAGTCGAAAGCCCTGGGGCTGTACGTTCTGGGTTTGGTGCCGCCGGCGTTCCTGTCGCAGGTGAAGGTGGCGCCCGGCTCGCAGGCGCTGCCGGCGGGTGCGAAGGCAGACACGCCCATCCTGGTGAATCTCACCTCGGCAGGGTGGTCGATCGTTGCGGGCCAGATCTCGGCGGTAACCACGGGGGTGAACAATGCCTTCCTGGGTGCGGCGGGGCTGCTCACCAACATCAATCCGTCCACGATCCCGGGAGCGCGCTTCTGCATCGGATATGGCGAGAGCGCTTCCGACATGCTGCGCACCGAGACCCTTCGCGACTTCCTCTCGCTGGAGGGCGCGAGTGCCAGCGCTTCGGGCCTGCCGTGCCTGCTCTCAGGCGTCTACGTCGACGGGCCTCGGACCACGCAGCAGGGCAATGCGGTGCCCTTGAGGGCGGTGGTGGTCGGTCAATCGCCCACGGGAAGCGTGTGGTTCCGGGATCGCTTCAGCGATATCTCCTCACCCTTGGCGATCACTCCGCGCAACTCGGCGGTG
>JBKJTM010000270.1:0-8137 GCA_046590805.1 Usitatibacter sp. | reverse complement strand
GACACGACGGTGGTCCGCGGCGTCGCGCGGCCGAGGCCGCTCTGGCCGAAGGAGTTGTTGCCGATGTCGGTGCTGCGCGGACCGGAGGTGACCGCGCCGGCGCCGAAGGGGTCGCGGTCGGCGCCGCCGCGGCTGTTGGGATTGCTCCCCTGCGCGAAGGCTGCGGAGGCGATTCCGAGGGTTACGGCGACGGCGAGAATGCGGTACTTGCGGTTCATGACGGATGTCTCCTGTGGGTGAGACAAAGTTAGGGCCGGCCCATGACACAGGACGCCCTTCCCCGCGCGCGGGGCATGATCCAAAGGGACTAGGGTTGCGGGACTGGAGCTACTGGAGCGCCGTTAGAAGCCGATGCGGGCCTCGAGGGTGCCGATAGTGGCCTTGTAATCGGCGTTGGCGAGGTCGGAGGTGCGGACCTCCCGCTGCACGCTCCCGGTGATGGCGACGCGCTGGAGGGGGGTCCACGCGAAACCGACGAGCCCCGAGCGCACCGTGTGCTCGAAATCGCCCCCGATCAGCGGGTCCCCCTGGTACTTCCACTTCATGTAGTCGGCCGAGCCGACCAGGGCGAACTTCTCGGTGACCTGCCAGCGCGGCTTGATGCCGACGCCGGTGGCGATCACGAACGTGGTCTGGACCTCTTCCAGGGGCGCGATGTCGCGGCGCACCGTGGCCAGCATGTTGAACTTGGGGCTCGGGGTCCAGGTGTAGGTGACGCCCCAGGCCGGGCCCGAGTAGTCGCGCTGGCTGAACTGGTCGTACTCGCGCTTCACGTAGTCGACGCGGCCGTCGAAGCGCGAGTGCGCGGTGGCCTCCCAGCGGCCCACCACGCCCACCCCGACCTGCCGGTAGCCGTTGTCGAAGTCGACGCCCTGGAAGGGCCGCGCTTCCGGCGCCCCGCCCTGCTCCGTGCGCAGCGAGACGCCGATGCGGTTCTCCTTGGGCGTGATGTAGCTCAGGCGCAACTCGAGCGACTGCGCCTCGAGGTCGTTGAGGCGGCGGCCGGGCTGCTCGTGCTTGCGCTCGGTGGCGGTGAAGCCGCCGTAGCCGAGCCAGCGCGCGTTCAGCAGCCAGTTCGCGTTCGCGACCGCCTGGCGGGTGTGGATCACGTCCTTGGTGGTGCCGCGGAAGGCCGCGAAGCTCGCCAGGCCGGTGGTATCGGTGTAGCTCAGCTCGCCGTAGAACTCGCGCGTCACCGCCCACAGCCACGCGGCGCGCCAGACATCGCCGTCGAAATCCAGGTGGTCGAAGCGCTGGTAGCGCGTCCAGAAGTGCGCGTAGGACGCCTCGAAGCGCTGCAGGCTCACCGGAATCCCGGCGGTGATGCCGGCGGTGTGGGTGAGGATGCGGTCGGACAGGTTGGAGGTGCCGAGCGTGCGCTCGAGATCGAGATTGCGGGACAGCCGGAACACGTTGCTGTCGCGCATCATCGTCTCGCTGAACCACACCTCGACGCGGTCGTTGAAAAAGCTCCACGCCGGCGCCGGCGCAGCGAGCGCCAGGGCGAGCAGCGCGGCGCGGCGGCGCCGGCTACCAGAAGGTCCAGCTGCCGGTGGCGAGAATCCAGATTCCGAGAGTCGCATTGGTCGTGGCATGGGAAACGATGGGGATCAAGAGGCTGCGGCTGCGCATGTAGAGCCAGGCGTAGCCCGCGCCCGCCAGCAGGCCCGCGAACCATTGCGAGTGCTCGAGTGCGAATAGCGCGGAGGATAGCGCAAATGCGGCGAGGCTGGCGCGCCGCGGGTCGAGGCGGAGGAAGTCGGCACGGTCGATGCGCCGCATCACGAACGAGCGCCAGAAGAGCTCTTCCATGACCGGGACCACCAGCGCGAGGCCGAACAGGCGCAGTCCGGCGAGCAGCCAATCGATGCTGCCGTCGCTGCGCAAAGGGACGAATCCACCCGACGGAGTCCCGAAGGTCGGCCACCCCGAAGAGAACGCGATCCACAGGAAAAAAATGCCGATGCCGACCGCGATGGCCAGCAGCCAGTCGCCCGCCGTGGCGAGCAACTGCTCGCGGCGCAGCTCTTCGTAGTGCCGCCACAGGAAGGCGAGCACGACGGCCACGGCAATGCCGCGAGAGACCACCAGCCAGCGTGGATCGAAGGCGCGCTCGAGGTACGGCTGCAGCGCGAGGAAGGCGATGAAGAGCGCGAATGGCGCCGCACGGACGATGTCGGGCCGAAACCGGGGACGGACCCTCGATTCCAGCGGGGCGGCTCTCTCTTCCACGGACTCCAAGGGAATCGAGGGTACGTCCCCGGTTTCGTCTACGGGTTCACGAGCCGCAGCGCGAGGGCCTTGCCAACGGCCTGCGTGCGGTTCAGGACATTGAGCTTGCGCAGCGTCTTCTGCACGTGGTTCTTGACGGTGAGCGGGCTGATCTCGAGGATCATGCCGATCTCGATATTGCTCTTGCCGTGGTAGATCCACTGCAGGATCTGCGTCTCGCGCGGCGTGAGCAGCCCCGACTTGGCGGGCTTGGCGGCGCCGCTGCGGTCGAGCGGCCAGGCGACCTGGCTGCGCACCCACGCTGCATTCAGGTACGGGACCGCGAGGTCCGCGAGGTAGGTCTGCTTCACGCCGAGCGTGCCCGGCCGGGCCGCGAAGACATAGAAGCTGACCATGTTGCCGCTGGCGTCATGGGTGCCGTGGGCGAGCACCGAGCCCACGCCGATGCGCAGCAGCTCGCGGGCAAAGGCGCCGCTCGCGAACGGGCCACGCTCGGTCTCGCACAGGATCGCCTGGCAGCGGTTCTCTTCCCAAAGCTTGATGAGGTGCGGGACCAGCGAGACGTCCTGCTGGAAGAGCTCGTTCAGCCGGGTCGTGTCCACGGCGGCGGTGGTGAAGCTGTCCGCCCGCATCGCACCCTGGCGATTCTCCTGCAGGCCGCAGACCAGCAGCTCGTGCGGAATCAGGCTCTGCATCGCGCCCTGCACCCAGCTGAAGAGCTGGGGGCGGGTGTGAACGCGCAGCGACACGTCGACATTGAGCAGCAGCGACTCGCGTTCCGAGTCGTTGAGGCGCGGCCCACCTTCGTTCGCAGCCAATTCGGGCACCTGCGTATTGGAGGAGACGTCCAGGGGAAGCGGACGACGCGGATCGGGGGTCGGGATGACGAGTCTCATGACTGCGGAGTATGCCGAGCGATTGTTAAATCCTTATGAAGTCTCGGGAAATTCCGCCAGCTAGTCCTTCGGAACCAGTCCGCCTCTGTCTTGTAGTCGCAATTCGACGTTACGGTAGTCAGCATCGGCATGCCAATGCCAGCGGCACCGACTTACGAGGCAGGACGACGTGATCGCAACATCCCCCCGCGGCCAGGTAAAACTTTCGCAAGCCCCCCTTACGCTCGCGGTCCTGGTGCGCATGTTCATTGAGGCCGCAGTCACCATCGGCGTGCTCGGCGCGGCCGCCTGGTACTTCCGCGAGCCCTTCCAGGGCCCGTACATCATCCTTTCCCTGCTGGTGTTCTCGCTCACCTTCCCCGGCCAGACCCCGCGCGGCACCAGCCCGGGCGCCATCGCGAGCGACGTGCTCACCGGCTGGGTGCTGATCGTGGGCCTGCTGCTGATGCTGGGGTGGGCCACGCGTACCGTCGGTTCCTTCGACGAGCGCGTGCTGTTCGCCTGGGTGGTGGCCACCCCGTTGGTGATGTTCTCGGCGCACATGCTCGTCCCCCTGGTGCTGCCGCGGATCATGGCCGCCGAGGGGCTGCAGCGCGTCGCGGTGATCGCGGGCGCCGGCAGCCTGGGCCGCAAGCTCGCCGAGCGCATCGAGGCAACGCCCTTCCTCGGCGTGAAGGTGGCTGGCTACTTCGACGACCGCTCGACCGACCGCCTCGAGGAAATCGCCGCCGACAGGATCCTGGGGCCCGTGGACACGCTCGGCGAGTACGTGAAGACCCACAAGGTCGACCTCATTTATCTCGCCCTGCCGCTCGGCTCGCAGCCGCGCATCAACAAGCTGCTGGACGACCTCCGCGACACCACCGCATCGGTGTACTTCGCGCCGGACATCTTCCTCTTCGATCTCATCCAGGCGCGGATGGACACCATCGGCGGGCTGCCGGTGCTCGCCGTATGCGAGACCCCCTTCTATGGCGTGAACGGCATGGTGAAGCGCGTGAGCGACGTGGTGCTCGGCACGCTGATCATGATCCTCATCGCCCCGGTGATGGCGGCGATCGCGCTCGGCGTGAAGCTCTCCTCCCCCGGCCCGATCCTCTTCCGCCAGCGCCGCTACGGGCTCGATGGCCAGGAGATCCTGGTCTACAAGTTCCGCTCGATGACGGTGACCGAGGATGGCCCGGTGGTGCGCCAAGCCACCAGGAACGACGCGCGCGTGACCCGCTTCGGCGCCTTCATCCGCCGCACTTCGCTGGACGAGCTGCCGCAGTTCATCAACGTGCTGCAGGGGCGCATGAGCATCGTCGGCCCGCGCCCGCACGCCGTGTCGCACAACGAGATGTACAGGAAGCTCGTGAAGAGCTACATGATCCGCCACAAGGTGAAGCCCGGCATCACCGGCTGGGCGCAGGTGAACGGCCTGCGCGGCGAGACCGACACCGTGGAGAAGATGAAGGCGCGCGTCGAGTACGACCTCGATTACCTGCGCCACTGGTCGCTGCGCCTGGACCTTTCGATCATCTGGCGGACGATCTTCGTGATTTTCATGAAGCCCCCGACCGCCTACTGACCCAGGGAAGCCAAGCCATGTGCGGAATCGTCGGCGCCGTCGCGCGCCGCAATGTGGTCCCGATCCTCATCGAGGGACTGAAGAAGCTCGAGTATCGCGGCTACGATTCCGCCGGCCTCGCGGTCGTGAACGGGAGCCTGCACCGCGTGCGCAGCACCGGGCGCGTGTCGCAGTTGGGCCGCCTGGTGGACGAGCAGCGCGTCCAGGGCACGATCGGCATCGCCCACACTCGCTGGGCCACCCACGGCAAGCCGACCGAGGCCAACGCGCACCCGCACGTGAGCAGCGGCATCTCGGTGGTGCACAACGGGATCATCGAGAACCACGAGGAGATGCGCGCGCGCTTGCGGCTAGCGGGCTACGAGTTCCTCTCCGAGACCGATTCGGAAGTCATCGCGCACCTGGTGCACTCCCACACCCGCGACGGCTTCGGGCTCATGGAAGCGGTGCGCCGCAGCGTGGCGCAGCTCCAGGGCGCCTACGCGATCGCGGTCATCGCCGAGAAGGACCCGAGCCGCATGATCGTCGCGCGAATGGGCGCACCGCTCCTGCTCGGCCTGGGCGAGAACGAGAACTTCGCGGCGTCGGATACCTCCGCGCTGCTGCAGGTGACGCAGAAGGTGATCTACCTCGAGGAAGGCGACTGCGCCGAGGTGACGCTCGAGGGCGTGAAGATCGTCGAGCGCGCGCGCGGCCAGCGAATCGAGCGCCCGCTGCACGTGAGCAAGCTCACCGCCGAGTCGGTGGAGCTGGGCCAGTACAGCCATTACATGCAGAAGGAGATCTTCGAGCAGCCCAGGGCGTTGCGCGACACGCTCGAGCTGGCGATGAACGCAAGCTCGATCACGCCGCAGCTCTTCGGCGCCGAGGCCGAGGAGGTGCTGCGCAGCACCGATTCCGTCCTGGTGCTGGCCTGCGGCACCAGCCTGCACGCGGGCCTGGTCGGCAAGTACTGGATCGAGTCGATCGCCGGCGTGCGCTGCGACGTGGAGATCGCGAGCGAGTACCGCTATCGCACCTCCGTTCCTAATCCCAAGGCCCTGGTGGTCGCGATCTCGCAGTCCGGCGAGACCGCGGACACCCTGGCGGCGCTGGAGCATGCGCGCTCACTCGGGCAGCCTAATTCACTCGGCATCTGCAACGTGGCGGAGTCGGCGCTGGTGCGCGTAACGAAGCTTCGCTTCCTCACCCGCGCGGGTCCGGAGATCGGGGTTGCCTCCACCAAGGCCTTCACCACCCAGCTCGCATCGCTGCTGCTGCTGGCGCTGACCCTTGCCAAGGTTCGCGGAAAGCTCTCGGAGCGCAAGGAGGCCGAGTGCCTCGACGCCCTGCGCGCGCTCCCGGGCATCATCCACCGCACGCTCCAGACCGAAGGACCGATCACCGACTGGTCGGCGCAGTTCTCGCTGCGCAACCATGCCCTCTTCCTCGGCCGCGGCATCCACTATCCGATCGCGATGGAGGGGGCCCTCAAGCTGAAGGAGATCTCGTACATCCACGCCGAGGCGTATCCCGCCGGCGAGCTCAAGCACGGGCCGCTCGCACTGGTGGACTCACGCATGCCGGTGATCGCAATCGCTCCCCGAGGCGCGCTCCTCGAGAAGCTCAAGTCCAACCTTCAGGAAGTACGCGCCCGGGGGGGCGAGCTCTTCGTGATGGCGGACGAGGATACCCACATCAGGAGTGGTGTGGGCTTCCACGTCATCCAGATGCCCGCGCACCCGGCGCTCCTGTCGCCGATCGTGCACGCCATCCCTCTGCAGCTGCTGGCGTACCACGCCGCCATCTGCAAGGGCACCGATGTGGACAAGCCGCGCAACCTGGCGAAATCCGTAACGGTGGAGTGAGATTGGACCCCGGCCTTCGCCGGGGAGACGTCCCTTCGGCCGGGGAGACGTCCCTTCGGCCGGGCGGTCGGCCCGGCAAAGGCCGGGACCCAATCTGACGAGGGCGCGGTATTCTTGGCACATGGCCAAGAAAACCTCCACCTTCAACCCGGCCCTCGAGCCGATCTCCCAAGCCCTGCCCGCCAGCATCGCCGAGTCCATCGGCCGCACGATCTCGCGCCACTCGTACCTCGAGTGGGTGTTGGGCCAGGTTCTCTACAGCCTGCTCGAGATCTCGATCAAGCAGGGCCGCAAGATCATGCAGCGCCCGGAGCCGCGCCAGTACGTCGCGGCCGTGGAGGGCCTGCTCGCCTTCCACAAGCTCGAGACCAGGTACGATTTCGCGGCACTCGACCGCCGCATCCAGGCCGCCGACCGCGCGCGCGACGCCCTCGCCCACTCGGTGTACATGCAGGACGTGAATGGGCCCGCCGGGCGCGTCTACCTGGTGCGCGGCTCGTGGGCGCTGTCGCATGCCGACGACACCGTGAGCAAGGACCGCTGGCCGGATGCGCCGGTCATCGACCGCGCGCTGCTGCAGTCGATGCGGGACGACGTGGAAGCGGCGGTGAAACGGGCGGAGAAGCTGCGGGACACGACCGACCGGTTGCTACGCAAGCTCCACGACGCGCGGCGGACCAATCCCCAGCTCAATCGCCGCCGGGGCGGCCGCTGAGGGCCGGCGGGTCATGATTCAGCTGCCCCGGTCCTCGAACCACGCGCTTTGTATGACGCGTTCCTTGTGGACGACGATGCACGCGTAGTAGCCGATCCCCGGCTTGGCGAAGACGACCGAATAATCGCCCGGCACCTTCTTCGTCTCGGCAACGTACTTCCCTCAGGAAGAGTCCGGTCACGGTGCCGAGGATGAGCAATCCCGCGATGGCGGCAAGCTGGGTCATGAGGGATTGCTGCCCAGTTCGAAGGTTGCGTAGATCATCGGGGCCTCTTCGGCTCCGCAGGAGACGTACAGCCGGCGCGCGGCGATGTTGGACTCCTCGGCGCCCAGCCACGCCTCGGTGCATCCCAATCCCCGCCCGTGCTCGATCAGCTTCGCAAGCACCCGCTTGCCGATCCCTCGCTGCTGGTGGGTTGGCGCTACGCCCACCTCGTTCACCCAAAGCTCCACCGGCTTGTCGGGATGGATGTAGTGCACGGCGGAGGCCATGCCGACCACCACGCCCTCCGAGATCGCGACGACGATGTGGTGCCGGGGGTCCGAAAGGAATTGTCGAGCCAGCGCGGGATCGATCGCATTGTCGAAGACTCCCGGCGCGACGCGATCGAGCACCGCCTCGTCCCCGGGCCCAAGCAACCGCACCTCTACCGCTTCGCTCACGCGCCGACCCAGAACACCTCGACCGCCGCGGCGAGGCCCTTGATCTCGACCGCGCCCAGCGGTTGAGCCTCGGACCCCGCCGAAAGCGCCCGCCTCGTATTCGCATCGATGAGGATCGGGCGATTCACGATCTTGGTGTGCGCCTCGAGCCGCGCCGCGAGGTTCACCGTATCGCCTACGCAGGTATAGGTCGCGCGCTGCTGGGTGCCCGTAT
>JBKJTM010000188.1:0-27538 GCA_046590805.1 Usitatibacter sp. | reverse complement strand
CGAGCGCCCCCCGGTCGACCGGGGGCAGGTTGCGGAACTGGTCGAGCATCTTCGCCACCCGCGTGCCCTCGATCATGTCGTCCACCAGCGTCGCGTTGAGCGGCGGCAGCGCCACGGCGCGATCGCGCAGCACCTCCACCGCGATGCCGCCCGCGCCGAAGGTGATCGCCGGCCCGAACACCGGGTCGCGCGTGATGCCCACCATCAGCTCGCGCGCGTGGGGCCTGGCGACCATCGGCTCGATCGACACGCCGCTCACGCGCGCCGCGGGCCGCGACTTGGCGACCCTCGCCATCATCTCGTCCCACGCCGAGCGCACCGCCTCCGCGTTGGCGAGGCCCAGCTTCACCCCGCCCACGTCGCTCTTGTGGGTGATGTCGGGCGAGTCGATCTTCATCACCACCGGGTAGCCGGCGGAATCGGCGGCGGCGACGGCCAGTGCCTGCGTCGCGGCGTTCACGGAGCGCGCCACCGGGACATGGAACGCGGCGAGGAAATCCTTCGACTCGCCGGCGCCGAGCACGCTGCGCCCCTGCGCCAGCGCCGCGGCCACGATCTGCCGCGCGCGCGCGAGGTCCGGCGGGACGCTCGCGACCAGCGGCGGCGGCACTTCCAGCATCAGGCGCTGGTTGCGATAGAACGCCGCCACATAGGCGAAGGCCTCGACCGCGGTCTCCGGCAGCCGGTAGGCCGCCACGCCCGCCAGCATCAGCGAGCGCCGCGCCGCGGCGACGCTCGCCTCTCCCATCCAGCACGCGATCACCGGCTTCGACGATTCGGCCGCGACCGCGATCAGCGCCGCCGCCGCTTCATCCGCATCCGTCATCGCCTGCGGGGTGAGGATCGCGACCACGCCGTCGACGCCGGGATCCTGCAGGCAGGCGGTCACCGCGGCGCGATAGCGCTCGGGCCCGGCATCCCCGATCAGGTCCACGGGATTGCCGTGCGACCAGTTCGCGGGCAACGCCGCCTGCAGCTTCGCGAGCGTCTGCGGCGCGAGCTCCGCGAGCGGCAGGTGCAGGTCGGTCGCGCGGTCCGCGGCCATGACCCCCGGGCCGCCGCCATTGGTGACGATGGCGAGGCGCTCGCCGGTCGGGTGGACATGGGTGCCGAGGGCCTGGGCGGCGGCCACCAGCTCGCCCGCGGTGGTGACCCTCACGACGCCGGTTCGCCGCACCACCGCGTCGAAGACATCGTCGCGGCCGACGATCGCGCCGGTGTGCGAGACCGCCGCTCGCGAGCCCGCCGGATGGCGGCCGACCTTCATCAGGATCACCGGTTTGGTCCGCGCCGCGGCGCGCAGGCTCCCCACCAGCCGGCGCGCGTCGCGCACGCCTTCGATATACAACAGGATGTGCTCGGTCTTCTCGTCGGCGGCGAGGTAATCGATCACCTCGCCGAAATCGATGTCGCTCGAGCCGCCGAGCGAGATCACGCTCGAGAAGCCGATCCCGTTCGGCGTCGCCCAGTCGAGGAGCGCGGTGCACACCGCGCCCGATTGCGACAGCAGCGCGAGCGAGCCGGGGAGCGCGTTGCCGCGCGCGAAGGTGGCATTGAGCCCGAGCGGCGGGCGCATCAGCCCCAGGCAGTTGGGCCCGAGCACGCGCACGCCGTGGCGGCGGGCCGCGGCGAGCAGCTCGGCCTCCAGCGCCGCGCCCGCGGCGCCCGCCTCCGCGAACCCGGCGGTGATCACCACCGCGTTCCTGATGCCGCGCCGGCCGCACGCCTCGATCACGCCGGGCACCGTCGCCGCGGGCGTGACCACCACCGCCAGCTCGACCGCCTGGGGAAGCGCCTCGACCGACGGGAGGCACGGCAGCCCGCGGAGGCTCGCGTGCTTCGGGTTCACCAGGAAGAGGCTTCCGGTGAAGCCCGCCGAGACGAGGTTCTCGAGCATCCGCCCGCCGACCTTGGCGGGATCGCCGGAGGCGCCGACCAGCGCGATGGAGCGCGGCTCGAACAGCGCCGAGAGGTAATGCGAGCTCATGCCGCAGGGTAGCCTAGCCGCAGGCGCCGGGCTCCCCGCGCTTCGGACACCCCTGCGGGCGCCCCGCCGGCGGCAGCGGGCACCGGTTCACCTCGAAGGGCGAGCGCTGCAGCAGGCAGGTGAGCGCGCTGCACGCAACGCCAAGCGCCCAGAAGAAGAGGAAGCCCACGGTGTACGCGCCCAGGCGGCTCGCCTCCAGCGGCGCGCCGAAGGCGTGCAGGTCGGCGGGGTCGACGAACGTGAAGGTGATGCCGACCGCCGGGATGGCGACGATGAAGCCCGGCCACAGGATCCACATCAGGCGTTGTCCCATGGCGGCCTCAGTCGACGACGCCGAGGGTGAGGGAATTGCCGGCGCGCCAGCGGCCCGCGACCCGCCACGTGGCGCCGGTGTCCTCCAGCGCGATGCGCCACGCGGCAGCGGGCGGCGCCTTCAACCGGCCCTCGTAGATGCCGGGGCCGGCGGGGCGCAGCTCGATCGCCTGGTCGGCGGGGCGCGTCGGATGGATGAGCGTCAGGCGCAGCGCCGGCGGCAGCGGCGCGTCGGACGCGAGGATCACGCGCACGCGATCGCGCTCCTCGTTGAAGATCACCTTCGCCGCGATGCCGAGGGCCAGCGCGCGCGTCTCGCGCTCGGCGACGCGGTTCACCGCCAGGCCCTGCTTGTAGTAATCGTCGGCGACCAGGCCGTCGCTGGTGCGGAAGGCGATCACCGCGGTGATCACGCCCGCCACCACCACCAGCGCGGGGCCCGACATCACGATCCACGGCCAGGGCTCGCGGTACCAGGGGTTTGCGGCTCGATCGGCGCTCATGGGCTTTTCCTCCGGGGGATCGGGAAGCGGGCCTTCTCGCGGATGGTGAAGGGATGCGCCGCGCCGTCGAAGGGCGCGAGCGTGAACTCGATCGGCTGCGAGCCGCCGCCGGTGGGCTTCGCGCGCACGCGCACGCTCACGACGCGCGTGGCGAGGGGCCCGACCTCGATCGGCAGCGCCTCGGCGATCAGCTCGACATGCTCGAGGGTCGCGCCGGTGACGCCGAGCGCGAGGCGCGCCGGGCGCTCCTGGGTGTTCATGATCTGCAAGCGGTAGACGTTCTCCACGCGCTCGTCGTCCACCTCGCGCGCGACGCTCCCACGGTCGGCCATCACGTCCAGCTTCACCGGCACGCGCGCCCACAGCGTCGCCCCCGCCGCCACCGCGATCGCCGCGAGGATCGCGATGTAGACCAGCACCCGCAGCCGCAGCACGCGGCGCGCGATCGCGTGCCAGTCCCAGCCGTGCTTCAGCGCGTTCTCGGTGGAGTAGCGGATGAGGCCGCGCGGATAGCCCATCTTGTCCATCACCTGGTCGCAGCCGTCGATGCACGCGGCGCAGCCGATGCACTCGTACTGGAGCCCCGCGCGGATGTCGATTCCGGTCGGGCACACCTGCACGCAGATGTTGCAGTCCACGCACGCGCCCAGGCCCATCGCCGCCGGATCGACCTTGCGGCCGCGGCTGCCGCGCGGCTCGCCACGCGCCGCGTCATAGGTGATGACCAGCGTATCCGGGTCGAACATCGCGCTCTGGAAACGCGCGTAGGGGCACATGTACTTGCAGACCTGCTCGCGCATCCAGCCGGCGTTGCCGTAGGTGGCGAAGCCGTAGAAGAGGATCCAGAAGGTCTCCCACGGGCCGAAGTCGAGAGTCGCGGTGGAATGCAGCAGGTCGCGGATCGGCGTGAAGTAGCCCACGAACGCGACGCCGGTCCAGAGCGAGAGCGCGATCCACGCGGCGTGCTTCGCCGTCTTCAGGCCGATCTTGCGCGCGCTCCGCGGCGCCGCATCCAGCTTCAGGCGCGCGACGTGGTCGCCCTCGATCTTGCGCTCGATCCACAGGAAGATCTCGGTGTACACCGTCTGCGGGCAGGCATAGCCGCACCACAGGCGCCCGGCGATGGCGGTGAACAGGAAGAGCGCGAGCGCCGAGAGCACCAGCAGCACCGTGAGGTAGATGATGTCCTGCGGCCACAGCACCAGGCCGAAGATGTAGAACTTGCGCGCCGCGAGGTCGAAGAGGACCGCCTGGCGCCCGTTCCATTCGAGCCACGCGAGGCCGTAGAACACCAGCTGGGTCGCGAACACCACGCCCCAGCGCCAGCGGGCGAAGGCGCCGCTCACCGCACGCGGATAGATCTTCTTGCCGACCTCGTAGAGCGACTGCTCGACGGCCTCGATGGGGATGCGCGCGTTCATCGCGCGGGAACGCGGGGTTGCATCCTGAAATCCTGACACCCCGGGCGGCGCAGCCTTTGATCTCGATCAAGCGGCGCTGCGCCGGGCGACGAGGAAATAGAGGACCGGGATCACCAGCAGGGTGAGCAGGGTGGAGACCAGGATGCCGAAGATGAGCGCGATCGCGAGCCCGTTGAAGATGGGATCGTCGAGGATGAACCCGGCGCCGATCATGGCCGCGAGCGCGGTCAACGCGATCGGCTTGGCGCGCGCCGCCGCGGAGGCGATCACCGCCTCGGCGGGGGCGAGGCCCTCGGCCATGCGCAGGTTCACGAAGTCCACCAGCAGGATGGAGTTGCGCACGATGATGCCGGCGAGCGCGATCATGCCGATCATCGAGGTCGCGGTGAACTGCGCCCCGAGCAGCGCGTGGCCCGGCATCACCCCGATCAGCGTGAGCGGAATGGGCGCCATGATCACCAGCGGCACCAGGTACGAGCGGAACTGCGCCACCACCAGCAGGTAGATCAGTACCAGGCCCACGGCGTACGCGAGGCCCATGTCGCGGAAGGTCTCGTAGGTCACCTGCCATTCGCCGTCCCACTTGATCGCGTATTCCCGGTACGGGTCGGAAGGCTGGCTGATGAAATACTCCGCGATGGGGGTATCGGAGGCGGAGGCGAGCTTGCCGCGCGCGGCGAAGAGTCCGTAAAGGGGGCTGTCGAGGCGGCCCGCCTCGTCGGCGACCACGTGGACCACCGGCAGCAGGTCCTTGCGGTAGGCGGGGCGGTCGCGATCGTTGGCGACCGCGCGCACCAGCTCCGAGAGCGCGACCAGCGAGCCGTCCGGCGCGCGCAAGGTGAGCTTGAGCAGCTCGGCCAGGTCGCCCTGGCGCTCCGCGGGCAGCACCACCTTCACCGGCACCTCGTACTTCGAATTGCCGTCGTGCAGCGGAGTCACGTCGGTGCCCGAGAGCGCCATGCGCATGGTGTCGACCACGTCGCGACGGGAGATGCCGAGGAGCGCGGCCTTGGCCTGGTCGACCCTGAGCACCAGCCGCGGCGCGGGATCGTCCACGGTATCGTCGATGCCGACCACGCCGGGAGTCGCCGCGAGGGCCGCGCGCACCTGCTTCGCCACGCGGATGCGCCCGGCCTCGTCGGGCCCGTAGACCTCGGCCACGATGGGCGAGAGCACCGGCGGCCCCGGCGGGACCTCGACCACCTTCACGCGCGCCTGCCAGCGCTGGCCGATCGCCTCCAGCGCCGGGCGCACCGCAGCCGCGATCTCGTGGCTCTTGCGGTGGCGCTTCGACTTGTCCACCAGGTTCACCTGCAGGTCTCCCTGCGCCGGATCGGCGCGCAGCGCGTACTGGCGCACCAGCCCGTTGAAGTTGATCGGCGAGGCGTGGCCGGCGTACGCCTGGTAGTCGGTGACCTCGGGCAGCGTCGCGACGTGGGCCCCCAGCTCGTGGAGCACCGCCGCGGTCACCTCCACTGGCGTGCCCGCGGGAAGGTCCACCACCACCTGGAACTCGCTCTTGTTGTCGAACGGCAGCATCTTCAGCACCACCAGCTTCACGCCGGCAAGGCCCACGGACAGCACGATCAGCGCGAGGATCGCGAGGGCGAGGTTGCGGCGATTGCGGGGCGCGCGCTCCGCCGCGACGAACGGCGAGAGCAGGCGTGCGAAGAACGATTCGAGACGGGAATCGAGATCGGGCGCCGGCCGATCGCCGCTTGGCGGCCGGGGCGACGCGTGGGCCGGCAGCAGCTTGAGCGCGAGCCACGGCGTCACCGTGAAGGCGATCGCCAGCGAGATCAGCATGCCGAGGCTCGCGTTGATCGGGATCGGGCTCATGTAGGGGCCCATCAGGCCGCTCACGAAGGCCATCGGCAGCAACGCCGCGATCACCGCGAGGGTCGCCAGGATCGTGGGGCCGCCCACCTCGTCCACCGCGGCCGGGATGATCTCACGCCGCGGCGCGCTCCCCAGCGCGGAGTGGCGGTGGATGTTCTCCACCACCACGATGGCGTCGTCCACCAGGATGCCGATGGAGAAGATGAGCGCGAAGAGCGACACGCGGTTCAGCGTGAAGCCCCACGCCCACGAGGCGAACAGGGTCGCGGCCAGGGTGAGCATCACCGCCAACCCGACGATCAGCGCCTCACGCCGCCCAAGCGCGGCGAGCACCAGCAGCACCACCGCGGCGGTGGCGAAGACGAGCTTCATGATGAGCGTCTTCGCCTTCTCGTCCGCGGTGGCACCGTAGTTGCGGCTCACCACGTAGCGCACGTCCGCGGGGACGATGGTGCCGCGCAGCTCCTCGGCGCGCGCCAGCACGCGGCGCGCGACGTCCACCGCGTTCTCGCCCGGCTTCTTCGTGACCTGCAGCGTGACCGCGGGAAACTCGCCCCGGCCCGTGATGCCCTCGTCGCCCGCCGCGGGCCCGGTGCCGGTCCACGCGTACTTCGAGGGCACGCCGGGGCCGTCCACCACGTCGGCAACGTCGGCCACCAGCACCGGCCGGCGATCCACGGCGCCGACCACCAGCGAGCGCACGTCGGCGGCGCTCTCGAGGTAGTTTCCGGTCTCCACCACGATCTCGCGGTTGTCGCGCACCAGAGCGCCGGACGGCAGCGCCGCGCTCGACAGCTGCAGGGCGTTGCGCACGTCGAGGGCGGACACGCCGCTCGCGCTCATGCGATCAGCGTCCAGGAGCACGCGCACCGCGCGGCCGGGGCCGCCCAGGGTCTGCACCTCGCGGGTGCGGCGCACGCGCGCGAGCTCCCCTTCCATCGCGTGCGCCACGCGCTCCAGGTCGTAGGCTGCCTTGGCGGCGTCGTCGCTGTAGAGCGTGATCGCCACCACCGGCACGTCGTCGATGCCGCGCGGCTTGATCACCGGCTCGAGCACGCCCAGCTCCGGCGAGACCCAGTCGCGGTTGGCGGCGAGCGTGTCGCGCACGCGCACGATCGCCTCGGTGCGCGGCACGCCCACTTTGAACTGCACGGTGACCAGCGCCATGCCGGGGCGCGATACGGAGTGGATGTGCTCGACGCCCGACATCTGCGAGAGCACCTGCTCGGCCGGGATCGTCACCAGGGATTCGACGTCGCGCACCGAGGCGCCGGGGAACGGCACGAAGACGTTCGCCATGGTGACGTCGATCTGCGGCTCCTCCTCGCGGGGCGTGACGATGACCGCGAAGAGGCCGAGCAGCAACGCCACCAGCGCCGCGAGCGGCGTGAGCTGCGACTCCTGGAAGTAGCGCGCGATGCGCCCGGAGACGCCCATCGGCGGCTACTTTCCGGCCGCCGTCGCCATGCCGGCCTGGACCGGGTCGAGCGCGACCTTCTCGCCGGCCTTGAGGCCCGCGAGCACCTCGATGCCGCGCTCGTCGGCGACCGTGCCCAGGCGCACCTGGCGTAGCTGCGCTGTCCCGGACTCGCCGATCACGTACACGGCGGTCAGCTCGCTGCGGCGCACGATCGCGCCGCGCGGCGCCATCAGCCGCGGCGCGCGCCCCACGACGAAGTGCGCTCTCGCGAACACACCCGGGTAGACGCCGCGGATGTCGTCCTGGAGCTCGAGGCGGATCTGCGTGGAATGGGTTCGCGGGTCGGCGGTCGGCACCACGGTGAGCGACTTGGCGTCCACCCAGAGATTGACTGCGGGGATCTCCACGCGCGCGCGGCCGCCCGCCTGGATCGCGGCAACCTGCGCCGAGGCGACGCTCGCCACCACCCGCAGGGTGGACGGATCGAAGCCGGTCATGATCGGCTTGCCGGGCGCCGCCATCTCGCCCAGCTGCACGTGGCGCGTGGCGACCACGCCGCCGTAGGGCGCCACGAGGGTGGCGAAGCTGCGCTCGGTGGCCGCCTGTCCCGCGCCCGCCAGCATCGCCTTCACCTGCGATTCGGCCGAGCGGAACTCGGCCTGCGCCTTGTCGAGCGCGGCCTGGCTGATGAACTTCTGCGTGAACAGCTGCAGCGAGCGCTCGTGATTCGCGCGCGCATTGGCGAGCACGGCCTGCGCCGAGCTCGCCTGCGCCTGGCTCGCGGCCACCGCCTGGGAAGCGGCACGCTCGTCGATGCGGGCGATCACCTGGCCCTTCTGCACGCGGTCGCCGACGTCGAAGGGAAGGTCCACGATGCGCCCGGCGATCTGCGCCGAGACGGTGGATTGCCGCACGGCTTCGACCACGGCCTCGGCCGACTGGGTGAGCTCCACCTCGCGCAGCTCGACCGCTGCCGTCGAGACAGCCGGGCGCTCGGGCGCCCGCGGCGGCGGCTTGTCCGCGCCACAGGCGGCGAGCAGAAGCGCCGCGGCGAGCGCGGGCAGCGCGGTCTTCACGCGCGGGCCGCGACGGCGCATTCGGCGGCGGTCTTCACGCCCAGCCGCTGCAGGATCGATTCCAGCGGGCAGAAACAGGTGAAACCGCTCTGCAGCAGGTTGGCGCCGACGAAGGCGGCTAGCCAGAGCGCGTGCTTGCTGAGGAAGAGCGGGCTCGCCTCCACGCCAAGGGCGAGGGCGACGAGCACGAAGGATCCGGCGAAGATGCGGACCAAGCGTTCGGTGGTCATGGAGGGTTCCTCGATCGTATTGATACTATGGGGGGTATGGTATTCCGTTCCTGGATGGCGCACAATCCCCAGCATCGGCTCGCGATGCGCGCGGGCATTGCGGAAGGTCAACGGTGGCGACGATCCAGGACGAGAAGCACAAGAGCTCCCTCGTGATGCGGTTGAAGCGCATCGAGGGCCAGCTGCGCGGCATCCAGGCGATGATCGCGGCGGGCGCGGACTGCGAGCAGGTGGCGCAGCAGATCTCCGCCAGCCGCAAGGCGCTGGACAAGGCGTTCTTCAACGTCCTCGCCTGCGCCATCCAGTCGGAGCCCGCCGTCCGCGACAGCGCCGCGGCCCGCTCCATCGCGGCCGACAAGCGCATCCGCCACGCCGCCGAGCTGCTCGCCAAGTTCGGCTGAATTCGGGGTCAGACCCCGAACCCGGTTACTTCAGGCGCGCGCCGGTGGAGTCGTAGACCTCGACCTCGACGGGGATCGCCTGGCGCACGCTGGCGGTGACGGTGCAGAAGTCCTCGAACTGCGCGAGGGCGCGGTCGAGGTTCTGCAGGCTGGAAGCGGGCACGCCGAGGGTGAGGCGCGCGTGCAGTCCCACGACCCGCAGGCGCTTCTGCTCGTTGCGGCCTTCGGTGGCACTCGCCACCGCCGCGATCGGCTCGGGCGACTGCTTGTACTTCTTCAGGGCGAACAGTAGGCTCGCCGCGAGGCAATTGCCCACGGCCGCGGCCAGCAGCTGCATCGGCGAAGGCCCGGTGCCGGTGCCGAGCGGCGGCGGCTCGTCCGAGTAGAGGACCGGCATGTCCGGCGCGAAGCGGTTGGCGAAGCGGTATCCGGATTCCTGGCGCAGCTCGACGCCGGGGCGGGCGGGCGCGGGTAAACCTTCGGCTTGCGTGCTCATGGGCGCGTTGCTCCTTTCGAACTCTCCGGATTGTGCCCCGGTTCGACGCGGGCCCCTTGATGGAGCGCAAGGCGACCGGACTGGGTTATCTTCCGGTGGAAGCCCCGGAAAGCCAGGTCGCCATGACGTTGTCGCACGATCCCGCCCAGCTCGAGCGCCGCAACAGCCGCTGCCGGGTCGCGCGCCGCCCGTCCCCGTAACCATGGACGCCGGCTGGTACGAGCGGCACGTCCTGCCGTATCTGATCGACTTCGCCTGCGGCCTCGCCCCGATCCGCCGCATGCGCGAACAGATCGTGCCGCGCGCACACGGGCGCGTCCTCGAGGTCGGCATCGGCACGGGACGCAACCTCGCGCACTACGATAAGGCACGCGTGACGCGCATCGTGGGACTGGACCCCGGCCCGGGAATGCACCGCGTCGCCGGGCGCCGGGCGCGCCGCGCGGGGCTCGATGTGGAACTGCTCGCCCTGTCCGCGGAGAGGATCCCGCTGCCCGACGCGAGCGTGGACTCGATCGTCATGACCTACACGCTGTGCAGCATCGCCGATCCCGGCGCCGCGCTCACCGAGATGCGCCGCGTGCTCGTGCCCGGCGGCCATCTCTACTTCAGCGAGCACGGGCTGGCACCCGACGAGTCCGTGCGCCGCTGGCAGCGCCGCCTGCAGCCGCGCTGGTCGCGAATCGCCGGCGGATGCCACCTGGACCGCGACATCCCGGCGCTTCTCGGCGCGGCGGGGTTCCAGTGCCCCGACCTGCACGCGGGATATCTTCCCGGCCCGAAGTTCCTCGCCTACAACTATCGCGGCGCCGCGGCCGCGCGTTGAGAGGAGCGGCGCGGCGTATCTGGGCCGATGTTGCGCCACCGCAATCCCGCCGCCGGCGCGCGGCGTAGGGTCGATCCCATGAAGATCACCCGACGTACGTTCCTCGCCGGCGCCGCGGTCATCGCCGGCGCCGGCGCGCTGCCGATGCCGCGCCCCGCGCGCGCCGCCCTTTTCGATCGCCAGCGGCTTCGCATTCCCGAGCTGCTCGATGCGCGCAGCCTCGGCCGCTCGCTGCGGCTCACCGCGCAAGCCGGCGAGACGGCGTTTTTTCCCGGCATCGCGAGCTCGACCCTGGGCTACAACGGCGCCTACCTCGGTCCCACGATCCGCGTGCACGACGGCGACGACGTCGAGATCGCCGTGGCCAACGCGTTGCGGGAGCCCACGACGGTGCACTGGCACGGGCTGCTGGTGCCGGGACCGCTGGACGGCGGCCCGCACCAGGAGATCGCGCCGGGAGACACCTGGCGGCCGGTCCTCCCGGTGCGGCAGCCGGCGGCGACACTTTTCTACCACTCGCACCTGCATCACCTCACCGGCGAGCAGGTCTACCGGGGCCTCGCCGGCGTGCTGATCGTGGCCGACGCCCACGAGCGCTCCCTCGGGTTGCCGTCCGAATACGGCTACGACGACATTCCGCTGGTGCTGCAGGACCGCCAGTTCGAAGGCGGCCGCCTGGTAATGCCGGGGGGGCCGATGGTGGCGATGTCGGGGCGCCGCGGCGACACGCTGCTCGCCAACGGCACGCCCAACGCCCATGCGGAGGTGCCCGCGCGGCGCGTGCGGCTGCGCCTGGTGAACGGCTCCAACGCACGTACCTACCTGCTCTCCTTCGACGACCGGCGCCCATTCGACTGGATCGCCTCCGAAGGCGGGCTGCTGGAAGCGCCGCTCACGCTGCGCTCGATCGAGCTCGCTCCCGGCGAGCGCCGCGAGGTCGTGGTGGATTTCTCCGACGGCCGGCCGGCCGCGCTCGTGACCGCGCCCGACGCCAACCTGCCGATGATGGGCATGGGCATGATGGGCCGCTCGCGCACGGTCTTCGCCGCCGGCGCGCCCGAGCCCGTCGTGACCTTCGAGCCGCGCGGAGCGGCCGCGAGCCCCGCCCCGTCGCCAGCCCGCCTCGCCGCGCCCCTGCGCTGGCACGCGTCGGGCGCCGTGCGCCGCCGCCGCTTCGCGCTTGAGATGCGCATGATGATGGGCGGCGGGATGATGGGCGGCCGCGGCATGGGCATGGGCGGCGCGATGGGAAACTCGATGGACATGGCGACGATCAACGGCCGCGCCTTCGACGTGGAGCGCATCGACGAGCGCGTGCGCCTCGGCGACACCGAGATCTGGGAAGTCTCCGGGACAATGATGGACCACCCGTTCCACGTGCACGGCGTGCAATTCCAGGTGCTGCGGCGCGGCGGCCAGGCGCCTTCCGCGTACGACCAGGGGCTCAGGGATACCGTCGTCGTGCAGGAGCCGGTCGAATTGCTGGTACGCTTCACGCAGCCCGCGCGCGAGGCGCCCTTCATGTACCACTGCCACATCCTCGAGCACGAGGACAGCGGGATGATGGGGCAGTTCACGGTGACCTGAGGAGGTGGCCGAACGCCTGGCTTGACAAGACCCACGGGCATATCAGACATTCCTAATATGTCACGCCCCCTTCCCCCCGGGAGAATCCCATGACGGCCCCCGTCCACGACAAGGACCTCGACGCCCGGGGGTTGAACTGTCCCCTGCCGATCCTGCGCGCCCGCAAGTCCCTGAACGAGATGACCGCCGGCCAGGTGCTGCGCATCGTCGCGACCGACCCGGGTTCGGTGAAGGACTTCGAGGCGTTCTCGAAGCAGACCGGCAACGAGCTGCTGTCGCAGCAAGCGGGCGACAAGGAATTCGTCTTCTACATCCGCAGGAAGTAGCGCGCCATGGCCCCGCGGCGAGCGGTGTTCGTGGGCCACGACATCTATCGCGAGGCGGCCTACGGGCGGCTGCATCCGCTCGCCATCCCGCGGGTCGAATCGGTGGTCGACCTGTGCCGCGCCCTGGGCTGGTTCGAGCCGGGTGAATACGAGGTGAGCCCGCGGGCCACCGTGGCCGAGCTCGCCGCCTTCCATGATCGCGAATACATCGAAGCGCTGCGCGAGGCCTCGTCGTCGGTACGGGTGGATGCCGCGGTCCGCGAGCGCTACGGCATCGGCACGATGGAGAACCCGGTATTCACGGGCGTCTTCGAGCGCGCCTCCACCAGCGTGGGCGGCTCCATCCACGCGGCGCGCCTGGCGCTCGAGGGGCGCATCGCCTACCACCCCGCCGGCGGCACTCACCACGGCCGGCCGGGACGCGCGAGCGGCTTCTGCTTCTTCAACGACCCGGTGTTCGCGCTGCTCACGCTGCTGGATGCGGGCGTCGAGCGCGTCGCCTACGTGGACCTCGACGCCCATCATTGCGACGCGGTGCAGGAGGCCTTCGCCCGGGACGAGCGCGTGCGCATCGTCTCGATCCACGAGGCGGGGCGCTGGCCCTACAGCGGCGGGCTCGGCGACACCTGCGGCGGACGCGCGCTCAACCTGCCGGTGCCCGGCGCCTTCCACGACGCCGAGCTCGCCTTCCTCATGGAGGAGCTGGTGCTGCCCTTCGTCGAGCGCTTCCGGCCCGAGGCCGTGGTGCTCACCTGCGGCGCCGATGCAGTCCAGGGCGATCCGCTCGCGCGCATGAACCTGTCCAACGCCGCGTTGTGGGACGCGGCCGATGCGCTGGTGGCGCTGGCGCCCGCCACGGTGGTGCTGGGCGGCGGCGGCTACAACCCGTGGACCCTCGCGCGCTACTGGACAGGACTCTGGGCGCGCCTCTCGGGCCGTGAGATTCCCGCGAGCCTGCCCGGGGAGGCGCGCGCGGTGCTCGCGCGGCTCGCCTGCGACCTGGTGGACGACGAGGACGTGCGCCCCGAGTGGCTGGCGACGCTCGCCGATGAGCCGGCCGCCGCCACCGCGGCGCGCCCGGACGTCGTCGCGCTGCGCCGCGCGGCGCGGTCCCACGCGGGGCTGGAGGCGCTGGCATGAGCGCGTGGCTAAGGCGCATGCAGGCCATCGAGGCGCTGGAGGACGCGCCCTTCGATGCGCAGGTCGTGGCAGAGCTGGAAGCGGCCGGAGCGAGCGCTCTCGCGCGTCCGATCCGTTTCTCCACCCCGACCTTCAAGTCCTATTCGAGCTGCGACCTGCAGGGCTGCGGCAAGAACTCTTTCCCGGCGTTCTCGGTCACCGCGGGCGGCTGCGCCCTCGATTGCGATCACTGCCAGGCGAAGATCCTCGCGCCGATGATCCCGGCCACGAAGCCGGCGATGCTCGATCGCAAGGTGCGCGAGATGGTCGAGCGCGAGGCGCTAGGCGGCTTCCTGCTCTCGGGCGGCTCCAACCGCGCGAACGAGATCCGCTACGAGCCGTACCTGCCGGTGATCGAGGGCTTGAAGCGCGACTTTCCGCACCTCAGGATCGCCATCCACTCCGCGCTGCTGGATGCGCCGCGGGCCCGCGCCATGGAAGCCGCGGGCGTGGACACGGCGATGATGGACGTGATCGGCTGCGAGGAAACCATCCGCGAGGTCTACCACCTCGACCGGCCGGTGGCGGATTTCGAGGCGACGCTCGCGGCGCTGTGCTCGACCAGGATGCAGGTGGTGCCGCACATCGTGATCGGGCTGCATTACGGGACCCTCCGCGGCGAGGCGCGCGCGCTCGACATCGTCGCGCGCCATCCGATCCACTCGCTGGTGCTGGTGGTGGTGATGCCCTTCTACGCGAAGCCGGGGACCTTCGCCACGCCCGCCACGGCCGACGTGGGGCGCATCTTCCTCGAGGCGCGGCAGCGCCTTCCGCAGCGCGAGGTGCTGCTCGGATGCGCCCGGCCGCCGGGCATGCATCGGCGCGTGACCGATGCCTACGCGGTGGCGGCGGGCCTGGACGGCATCGCGTTTCCCGCGGACGGCGCCGTGGCGTTGGCCCAGGCCCTCGGGCGCCCGGCGG
The DNA here is from genome assembly GCA_046590805.1 of Usitatibacter sp. GTDB lineage: Bacteria > Pseudomonadota > Gammaproteobacteria > Burkholderiales > Usitatibacteraceae > Usitatibacter. The sequence continues at coordinate 13,014 of JBKJTM010000188.1, read as the reverse complement.
TGCAGGAGCACGCGTGCTGCTCCATGAAGACGGGGCGCACCATCGAGATCCATCGCCGCCAGCCGGTGGCCTCGCCGTGACGAACGAGAAGGTGGACGTCCTCTGCGTGGGCCTCGGGCCCGCCGGGGCGCGCGCCGCGTCGATGGCGGCCCGGCTGGGCTGGCGCGTGCTGGCCGTGGACCGCAAGCGCGAGGCGGGCCTGCCGGTGCAATGCGCGGAGCTCGTCCCCGCGATGCTCGGCACCGAGATCGAGGCGATGTCGGGATGCGTGCGGCAGCACATCACCTCCATGGAAACGTTCGTCGAGTCCGAGCCCGCGGACCACACCGCGCACTTCCCCGGACACATGCTCGACCGCGCCGCCTTCGATGCGCAGCTCGCCGCGGACGCGGCGCGCGCGGGCGCGGAGTGCCTGTTCGGGACTTCGGTTCGCGACATCGCGCCCGACGGCCTCGCGCTGCTCTCCAACGGGCGGCGCATCGCGCCGCGCGTGATCGTCGGCGCCGACGGCCCGCGCTCGATCGTGGGGCGCGCCATCGGCCAGGTGAACACCGCGCTCGTCGAGACGCGCCAGGTCACGGTGCGCCTCCTGCAGGCGCACGACGCCACGGACATCTTCCTCTCGGCGTCGATTCCCGGCGGCTACGGCTGGCTCTTCCCCAAGGGCGACGTCGCGAACCTGGGCGCCGGAGTGGACCCGGCCCACCGCCAGGACCTGAAGGCGATCGTCGCGACGCTGCTCGCGCGGCTGGCGGACGAGGGGCGCGTGCGCCGCGAGGTGCTCGCCGTCACGGGTGGTGCGATTCCCGTGGGTGGGCCGCTCGTGCCGCGCGCGTGGCTGCACCCGACGGCCGTGCTGCTCGCGGGCGACGCCGCGGGGCTCGCCAACCCCGTGACCGGCGCAGGCATCGCGGCGGCGGTGCACTCCGGCACGCTCGCGGGCGAGGCCGCGGCATTCCTCCTCGACGGCCACGCCGGCGCGCTCGAGGACTACCACGGGGAGCTCGACGCGCTCTTCGGCCTGTCGCTGCTGCGCGCCGTGCAGCGCCGCGAGGAGCTCCTGCGCGGCGCGCACTCGCCCGCCGCCCTGCGCCGCGCCTGGATCGCCTACCCCGAATACTGGAACGAGGTTCCGGAAACCGGCTTTTCGATGAGGAGATCGACATGAGCTGCACGCGGCCGGAAGGCGCGGTTCCCTCGGTCGGGGGCGCCGACCACAACGCGTTCGAGGCGATGCAGCCGAGGGCGCCGGGGGCGATCCCGAAGGAGGCGAGGAACGGCGCGCGCGTGAAGATCCACAACGTGCCGCCGCAGGGCGTGTACCTGCCGAACAACAACGTGCTCACGCCGCACATGCGCTCGCCGGAGTACGTGCAGATGTCCACGGCCGCGGCGCTGACACTCGGCATCATGACCGGGCGCATGCATCGCTGCGAGTGCACGCGCTGCCTGAACCTGCTGCTCACCTACCCCGAGGGCTGCCGCGCGAACTGTGCCTACTGCGGGCTCGCGCGCCACCGCGAGGCCGAGCGCGACTACGCCGACCGCAACTTCATCCGCGTGGACTGGCCGGCGGTGCCGATGGCGCAGGTGGTGGACATCGTGGCGAAGGATGCGGCGGCGAGCCCCTTCCACCGCATGTGCATCTCGATGATCACGCACCCGAGGAGCGACGAGGACACGGTGACGGTGCTGCGCCAGTGGACCGCGCGCATCGATCCAGCCGCGATCCCGGTTTCGATACTGTCGAACCCCACCACGATGGAGCGCGCCGACGTCGTGCGGCTTAAGGAGCTGGGCGCCGACATCTTCACGGTGGCGCTCGATGCGGCCACGCCGGAGATCTTCGACCGCACGCGCGGCAAGGGCGTGCAGTCGCCGCACTCGTGGAAGAAGTACTGGGAGATCCTGATGCACGCGCGCGACGTCTTCGGCCCGAAGAAGTTCGGCGCGCACATCATCGTCGGCATGGGGGAAACCGAATTCGACGTCCTGCGGCTGGTCCAGCAGCTGGTGGACCTGGGCGGGCACAGCCACATGTTCTGCTTCTTTCCCGAGAAGGGCTCGCTCATGGACCACCTGCCCGCGACCCCGCGCGACCAGTGGCGCCGCGTGCAGCTCGCCCGCTACCTGATCGACTACCGCGGCGTGCGCGTCGAACAGATGAAGTTCGACGGCGAGGGGCGCGTGGCGGACTTCGGCCTTCCCCAGCCCGAGCTCGACGCCGTCATCGACGCCGGCACCGCCTTCCGCACCTCGGGCTGCCCGGGCAAGTTCGCCGACGACGTCTCCGCCTGCGACCGTCCCTACGGCGACTCGCCGCCGAGCAACATCGCGAGCTACCCGTTCCCGCCCAACAAGGCGGACGTGCGCAAGATACGGCGCCAGATCCCCATCAGGGAGAAATGACCCCGTTCCGCGTCATCGACACCGGCATCCGCGATGGCCGCCGCCAGATCGCGTTCGACCAGGCGCTGATCGACGCGCGCAAGGCCGACGCCATCCCGGACACGATCCGCTTCCTGCGCTTCCCGCCCACGGCCCTCATCGGCCGGCACCAGTCGCTGTCGCGCGAGCTGCGCGTGGACTACTGCCGCGCGCACGGCATCGGCCTGGTACGCCGCATCACCGGCGGCGGCGCGATCTATTTCGACGAGGGCCAGCTCGGGTGGTCGCTCGTGTTCCATCGCGCCACGCTCGGCATCGCGTCGCTGGCCGACCTCGCGCGCGCGATCTGCGAGGCGGCGGCCGCGGGCCTGGCGACGCTCGGCATCGACGCGCGCTACCGGCCGCGCAACGACATCGAGGTGGACGGCCGCAAGGTGAGCGGCACCGGCGGCTTCTTCGACGGCGAAGTGCTCTTCTACCAGGGCACGGTGCTGATCGACATGGACCCCGCGAAAATGCTCGCCGCCCTCAAGGTGCCGGAAGCGAAGCTCGCCCGGCGCGGCCTCGATTCGGCCGCCGAGCGGGTGACGACCCTCAAGGAGCTGCTGGGCACCGCGCCGACGATCGAGGCGGTGCAGCAGGCGCTCCTCGCGGGTTTTGCCGGGCGCCTCGGCATCGCCCCGCTGCCCGGCGCCATCACCGCCCACGAGGAGGCGCTCGCCGAGCGCTTCCACCACGAGGAGATCGGCACCGACGCGTTCGTGGCCGAGATCGACCACCCCGAGGACGGCGACGGCGTGCGATCTGCCACCCTCGCCACTCCCGGCGGCACCATCACCGCGCACGTGCGTCTCGAGGGCGACGCGAGCCCCCGCATCCGCGAGGTGCTGCTCACCGGCGACTTCTTCGTGGCGCCGCCGCGCACCGTGTACGACCTGGAAAGCTTCCTGCGCGGCGTACCCGCTGTCGAGGCGCGTGCCGCCGTGGAGCGCTTCTTCGTCGACGCGGGCGCGGGCCTGCTCACCGTGCGCCCTGAAGACTTCGCGCAGGCGATCGAGGAGGCGGTCGCGGCGTGAAGACGCTGCAGGTCATCCAGCACACCTCGGCCGAGTACCTGGGCCTGATCGAGGACCATCTCGAAGGGCGCGGCGTACGCTTCCGCTACATCCGCCCGTTCACCAGCGAGGGCAGCCTGCCGCACGCGGGCACCCTGCGCGACGGCCTCGTGTTGCTCAGCGCGGGTCCGTGGGGCAGCGCCGGAACACGCGACCTGCCGACGCTCGGCGCCGAGCTCGCCCTTGCGCGCGACGTCTTCACCCGCGGCTGGCCACTCGTCGGCATCGGGCTGGGCGCCCAGGTCGTGGCGATCGCGGCCGGCGGCTCCTCCGAGACCTCGCCGCTGGAATTCACCGTGACCCGGGCACGGCGGCTGCGCGACGACGCCCTCGGCGGCTACCTGCCGGAGGAGTACCCCCTCGCGATCTACGGCCGCGACCGCGCGGTGCTTCCATCGGGCGCGCGCGTGCTGTCGGAAGATCGCGAAGGGCGCCCGGCCCTCTGGCAGCTCGGCGAGCGCACGTTCGGCTTCAGCGGCCATCCCGGGCTCAAGGTCGCGATGGTCGAGGACCTGATCATGGAGTTCGACGAGTCGCCCGCGGCGATCGAACCCGGCCTCGCGCAATTGCGCGCCGCGCAGCGCGCGCTCGAAGACGCGCTGGTGCCCATCATGACCGGGCTGGTGCAGGCCACGGGGTGGATGGATCCGATCAAGGGCCTGGCCAGCATCCCGGTGCGGCGCGAATAGGCATGCACAGGCCCGCCAGCAGTTTCGCGCTGGGGCGGGCAACGCGGGCGCGAGCGGCGACTTGAAGGCTCCCCTGGCGGGGCTTGCGCTCGGCCACCGGCGCGTGGTTATATTAGACAGCGCTGATATACCGTTCCGCCCCCGGGGGGAGACCCATGGCGAAAAAGCTCGTGATCGTGATGGCCAACACCGACCCCCGCAACGGCGAGGAGCTCGGCGCTCCCATCTTCCAGGCCTCCGTCGCGGCGGCGATGGAATACGAGGTGGACGTCATCTGCACCGCCACCGCCGGCCGCCTCATGAAGAAGGGGGTGGCGGAAAAACTCTTCGTGAAACAAGGTTCTCCGAAGTCGGTGTATGACTTCATCAAGGATGCGCACGAGGCGGGAGCCAAGTTCTATTGCTGCTCCCCGAACCTCGACCTGTTCGACATGACCAGGGAAGACCTGATCCCGGAATGCGAGGGCATCATCGGCGGGGCCTACCTGATCGAGCAGGTCATGGAAAACGACGACTGCAGGGTCATGACGTACTGAGCGCGGCCGCCTCCGAATGGACCACGCGACTTCCACCCGGGTGCAGGACCATGCCGGAGACCCCGTCTCCGACGCCCCGGCCGTGCCGCGCGCCAAGCTGGAGGAGATCTTCAAGGACATCCAGGCGGACCTGCGCTACGACCACGAGCTGAACGGGTGCCTCAACTGCGGCATCTGCACCGCCACCTGCCCCGCCGCCCACTACTACGACTTCAGCCCGCGCGAGATCGTGCAGCTGCTCTGGACCGAGAACCTCGAGGGCATCTACGACGCGATGCAGGAGAAGATCTGGGCGTGCGCGCAGTGCTACACGTGCGCGGCACGCTGCCCTTTCGAGAACTCGCCCGGCGGGCTCATCATGCTGATGCGCGAGGCCGCCATCAAGCACGACATGCAGTCGGCGCGCAACGTGCTGCGCCCCTTCTCGCGGGTGATGCTCAAGCTCATCTCCACCGGCAACCAGCTCGCCCCGGACATGATCAACCCCGAGCACTTCGCCGACTGGGGCCCGAACATCTCCAAGATCGACGCGCCGCTCAAGCTCCTGCGCCGCGCGATCCCGATGCCCACGCTCAACACCACGGCGACCGCGTGGGAGGTCAACCTCAAGACCTCGGTCGAGCTCTACACCATCTGGGAGATGACCGGCGTGCTGAAACAGCTGGAAACGATCGACCAGAACCTCTTCGATGTGATCACCGACATCATGGACGAGAAGCGCGCGGACTGGGAGGACTTCCTCGACGAGCAGAAAGATGACGCCTGAAAGGCGTCACCCCCGCGCAGGCGGGGGCCCAATGCATCGCGAGCCCATGAATTGGGCCCCGGCCCATCGCCGCAGCCGCGGCGGCCGGGGCGACGAAGACAGGAGGAGAACATGACGATCGACCAAGGCAATCCCGGCGAACGCTTCACCGGCCACGGCTCCGAATGGCAGGACGCCCGGCTCTCCAGCGAGGACGCGCGCGTCGCGACCGCGTGGGTCGAGCAGAAGATCGACAAGCGCTCGATGCTGACGCAGAAGGACCGCGTCGAGGACGTGCGCGACGTCATGTGGCAGCTCGAGCGCGACGGCGAGATCGTCGTGCACCGCGTCGAGGACTCGCACGCGCCGGTGATGGCCAAGACCCTCTACGGCTGGGACAAGAAGATCCCCACGCAGCGCCTCTGGCACCACAAGTCGTGCGGCCAATGCGGCAACATCCCCGGCTATCCGGCGTCGCTGCTGTGGCTGATGAACAAGCTCGACGTCGAGTACCTCGACGAGACCGACCAGACCTCGTGCACGGCGTGGAACTACCACGGCTCGGGGATCGGCAACCTCGAAAGCCTCGCCGCCGTCTTCCTGCGCAACTTCCACCAGGCCTACGTCGCCGCCAGGGCGCAAGGCGGGCCCGAGGGCTACTACTACCCGCTGGTGCACTGCGGCACCTCCTTCGGCAACTACAAGGAAGTGCGCGGCTACCTGCTGCATTCGGCCACGCTGCGCGAACGGGTGAAGAAGGTCCTCGGCAAGCTCGGCCGCCTGGTGGATGGCAAGCTGCTGATCCCCGAGGAGGTGGTGCACTACTCCGAGTGGGTGCACGTGATGCGCGAGCGGATCAAGGCGATTCAGGAGGTCGACTGCAGCTCGATCCGCGCCACCATCCACCCCGCCTGCCACGTCTACAAGATGGTGCCGCAGGACGTGATCTACGACGAGACCGTGCTCGGCGGCAACCGCGTGGCGGTGTCCACCGGCCTCATGGACACGCTCGGCGCACAGGTGATCGACTATTCCACCTGGTACGACTGCTGCGGCTTCGGCTTCCGCCACATCATCTCCGAGCGCGAGTTCACGCGCTCCTTCGCCATCGACCGCAAGATCCGGGTCGCGATCGAGGAGGCGCGCGCCGACGTGATGATCGGCCACGACACCGGCTGTATCACCACGCTCGACAAGAACCAGTGGATCGGCAAGGCCGCGGGCAAGCCCGTGGACCTGCCGGTACTCGCCGATTGCCAGTTCGCCGCGCTCGTGTGCGGCGCGCATCCGTACAAGATCGTGCAGTCCCACTGGCACGCCTCCTCCACCGAGACGCTGATGGACAAGCTCGGCATCGACTGGCAGGCGAAGAAGGCCGAGTTCGTGGCCTACCTGGACGAGGTGAAGGAAGGCCGCCAGGAAAACCTCTACGATCCGCGCCGCATGATCACCTCGGGGCCGGGCTACATCCGCATCGCTTCCAAGCCGTCATGACCAAGCCCATCCTCATCGTCGGCGGTGGACCCGCCGGGCTCGCCGCGGCCCACGCGCTCGCCGGCATCGGCCAACGCTCCGTGCTGGTGGAAAAGGAGCCGAAGCTCGGGGGTGCGCCCATCCTGTCCGGCTACGCGAAGCTCGTGCCCTCGGGCGAGTGGGCGCGCGACGCCATCGGCGGCATGGTGACCCGCGTCGAGCAGAGCGCGCTCATCACACGCCATGTCGGGACCACGGTCGCGACCTTCGGCGGGCAGCCGGGGAGCTTCACCGCGAACCTCGCCAACGGCACCACGGTGGAAGCGTCGGCGGCGATCCTCGCCACCGGTTTCACGCACTTCGATTCGGTCAACAAGCCCGAGTGGGGGTTCGGCACCTACCCCGACGTGGTCACCACCACCCAGGTCGAGCAGATGATCTCCTCGGGCAAGGGCGTGCGCTGCCCGTCCGACGGGCGCAAGCCCGAGCGCGTAGCCTTCCTGCTGTGCGTGGGCTCTCGCGACCGCCAGATCGGCCGCGAGTGGTGCTCGAAGATCTGCTGCACGGTGTCCGCCAATCTCGCCATGGAGATCCGCGAAGAGCTGCCGGGCTGCCACGTGTACATCTACTACATGGACATCCGCACCTACGGGCTCATGGAGACCAAGTACTACTGGGCGAGCCAGGAAGTGCACAAGGTGAAGTACATCAAGGCGCGCGTGGCGGAGGTGACCTCCAACAACGAGCGCCTGGTGATCAAGGCCGAGGACACGCTGGTCAAGCGGCCGATCACGATTCCCTTCGACCTGGTGGTGCACGCCATCGGCATGGACCCGAACGTCGACAACAAGGCCCTCGCATCGGTCTTCGGCGTGGCGCTCGAGCCCCACGGCTTCATCGGCAAGGCGAATGCCTACGGCACCTTCGGCGAGTCCTCGCGCCCCGGCGTGTTCGTGGCCGGAGCGGCCACCGGCCCGGAGACGATCGACGACTCGATCGGCCAGGGCAAGGCCGCGGCGATCGCCGCATTCACCCTCGCCAATGCGCGCGAGCCGGCGCTCGCCGCCGAGTGATGGCTCGCGCAAAGATGGCAAAAATGGTGTCGGAGACCAATTTTCCGCCCGGCGGAATAATCGTCTCCGACACCATTTTTTCCGTGCCGCGCCTCGAGCTCTCGGGGCCGAAGCTCGCGCGCGCGTTCGAGGCGCTCGCGGCGGGCGCCGAGGACACGGGCGGCGTGGAGCGCTACGTGGAGGCGTTGAAGCTGAAGAGTGCGTTCTTCGCGCGCTCGCTCGGCGAGGGCCGCGCGCGCTCGGTCGAGCGCGACGAGCTGCGCAAGCTCTGCGCGTTCATGTCCACGGTGCGCCGCCGCGCGGGGCCCTGGCTCGAACCGGAGTCGTTCGATCACCTTCGCCAGCACCTGGCCACGCTCCTGGAGGGCCCCACCGCGGACACCGACGCGCGAATCGGGGCGTTCTGCGCCGCGTTCCCCGGCGACCGCGACCACCGCTGGGTGCGCGACCTCGCTGCCGAGGTGCTGCACTACGCCGATCCCGAGCGCTATCCGTTGATGACGCGCTGGGCATGGGATGCGGGAACCAACACCGGCGTGCTGCGCGAGATCTGGCACGCCGAGGACGTGGACCGCATCACCATCGAGGTGCCGTCGCGCTACGAGACGTATCTCGCGCTACGCGAGGAGCTCGCGCAGTACCTCGCCGGCCACGGCGTGTACCGCGACGTGATCTTCTTCGTGGACCTGCTGGCCGCGCAGGTCTATGCGGGCTACATCAACGAGCAGGGCGGCAGCTACCTGCGCGCCGACTTCGCCAACGCCGAGGAGCCGATGATGCACCTGCGCCGGCTGCTGGGGCTGGACGGCATCACCGCCGACGGACGGCTTCGGGTGAAGGCCGCAGACGGCACCGCGGTCGTGGTCGACGACGACCCGCCGCGACTCAACTGAGGGCTCCATGCCTATTCACGAGCAGTCCCTGATCCGTCCCGAGAACCTCAGGACCCACGAGAAGCTCGTGATGGACGGCGTGGACGTCTCCGGCCACTGGAGCACGTTCATCGAGTCGCGGGCGCTGACGGACTACAACGAGCAGCTCGAGGAGCAGATCTCGGCGCTGCCCGGCGGCGAGCACATCAACCGCTGCTGGCAGTGTGGATCGTGCACCAATTCGTGCACGGTGAACGCCGTGAATCCCGACTTCAATCCGCGCTACTGGATCTACCTCATCCGCCTCGGCATGGAGGACGAGCTGCTGCGCGACAAGGACATCATCTGGCAGTGCGTCTCCTGCAACAAGTGCACCTACGCCTGCCCGCGCGACGTCTTCCCCGAGGGCGTGATGAAGGCGACCGCCCACTGGCTGGAGCTGCAGGGCCACACGCCCAAGTCGAAGTCCACGATCTTCGACGAGGAGTTCACCGACCAGGTGGTCGCCACCGGCAAGATCGAGGACGGACGCGTGATCCGCAACTTCTTCGCGAAGACCGGCCAGCCGCTGATGCAGGACTGGCTCGTCGCGATGGTGCAGCGCGTCGCCCGCCGGATGCCGTTCCTGCTGGGCATCAAGATGGGGCTCGCCGCGGTCTTCCGCCCGCGCACGCGGGGATGGGCCGCGCACCGGGACGCGATCCAGGAGTACGTGAACGAGCAGGACGCCAAGAACCGTAAAGCACTGGGACTGAGCAAGGAAGTGCGATGAGCGATACGAGAAAAGCGAAGTACCAGCGCGTCGCCTACTACCCGGGCTGCGCGCTCGAGGGCACCGGGCACGCGTACAACACCTCCACCAAGGCGGTGGGCAAGTCGCTTGGCCTCGAGTTGGACGAGGTGAAGAACTGGAACTGCTGCGGCGCGATGGAGGTGAAGAACGTCGATCCCAAGGTGCAGACCTACCTCTCCTCGCGCGTGATGGCGATCGCCTCGCAGCAGATGAAGGCCGCCACCGTGATGGCGCCCTGCAACGGCTGCTATCACAACCTCAAGAAGGCCGAGCACGACCTGGCGACCGACGCGGACTCGCGCGAGGTCGTGGCGAAGATCGCGAGGAAGGCCGGCGACGAGCCCTACCAGGCGGGCAGTATCGAGACCATCCACGCGCTCGACTGGATCAAGCACGGCGTGGGCGAAGAGGAGCTTCGCAAGCGGGTGAAGAAGTCGCTCGCGGGACTCCGGATCGCCAACTACTACGGCTGCATGTACACGCGCCCGCGCCACATCTTCCCCGAGAAGGACCAGGGCCCCGGAACCGAGTCCACCTCGAAGCCGCATTTCATGGACGACCTGCTCGCCGCGGCGGGCGCGGTGAACGTGGACTTCCCCCTCAAGACCGCCTGCTGCGGCGGCGCGCACACGCTCTCCGACAGCGACATCTCCACCAAGCTGGTGCTGAACATCCTCAAGGCGGCGCAGGCGGCCGGTGCGGACGTGATCGCCACCGAGTGCCCCACCTGCCACTCAGGCCTCGAGATGCACCAGGTGCGCGCCGAGAAGAAGCTGGGGCAGAAGACGACGGTGGTGATGCTCTACTTCACGCAGCTCCTGGGCCTCGCCCTGGGCCTCTCCCCGCGCGCGCTCGGCGTGCACGAGAATGCCTCGGCCGCGCTCGAGCGCATGCGCGAGAAGTCGCTCGCATGAGGAGCCTCGAGGCCCTGGAGCGCGAGCTCGACATCGTGCCGCCGGAAGGCGCGCGTCGCGAGGCCGCGCACCGGTTGCTGGGATTCGCCGAGGAAGCGCTCGAGGCCTGGATCGCGGCCCGCGGCGAGACCCCCACCCGGGAGCTGCGCGAAGGCTTCCGGCTGCTCGCCCTGCACCACCAGGGCGCCCACGGCGTCGCCAGCTTCAACGCCTGCCGCGAGACCTGCCGCGAGATCGCCTATCATTACAACGTCCTCACGGCCGAGGTCGCCGACGACGCGGTCCACGGCCTGGCGATGATGGGCTCGCTGGTGCGGCACCTGGTGTTCTTCGTCGGCGGCAAGCTGCAGGTGGAGGGATTGGGGGACTTTTGCTGCGCCTCGAGGCCGGTGCGCCAGGGCGAGGCCAACCTCGCGAAGGGATGATCCCCGGATGAAGAAGGAAGACCGCCATGCCTGACGTGCGAGGCTGCCCCCTGCCCGACGACCTGCTCTACGACGTGGACAACCACATCTGGTTCAGGGAGGTCGGCGACGGCACGGTGAGGATCGGCATGACCACGGTGGCCACCGCAATGGCCGGCAAGCTCGTGGCGTTCACGCCGAAGAAGGTGGGCCGCGAGGTGCAGCCCGGCAAATCGTGCGCCACGGTGGAATCGGGAAAGTGGGTCGGGCCCGCCAAGAGCGCCGCCGGCGGCGAGGTGGCCGCGGTGAATGACGATCTGGTCGCGCAGCCCTCGCTCGCCAACGACGATCCCTACGGCGCGGGGTGGATGGTGATCATCAGGCCCGCGGACTGGGCCTCGGTGAAGCCTTCCCTGGTGCCCGGGACGGCAGTGGCCGCGCCCTACGAGGCGAAGATGGCGGCGGACGGATTCGCGGGGTGCGCCTGCAAGAGCTGAGGCGCGCGGCCTTTGCCCGTAAAATGGCGGCATGACGAAGCAACGCACTGTCCGCAAGTCCGCCATCCCGCTGCAGATCGCCGCACGCATGCGCGAGCTGCGGCGCAGCGCCCGCCGGGCGGCCCCCCTTCTCAAGGCGATGTCCAATCCCTCGCGCCTGGTGATCCTCTGCCAGCTCGCCGAGGGCGAGCGCTCCGTGGGCGATCTGGAGGACGAGGTGGGGCTCAGCCAGTCGGGCATCTCCCAGCACCTGGCGATCCTGCGCCGCGAGCACGTGGTGGTGACACGCCGCGAGAAGCAGACCGTCTTCTACTCGCTCGCGAGCGCGGACGTGATGGCGCTCATGCACACACTCCACAAGGTGTTCTGCAAGCCGGCGAAGTCCGCCGCGCCGAAGCGCAAGGTGGTCGCCGGCGCGAGCACCCGGGGCTAAAGCGGCCTCAGTCCGTCGGCGGCGGCACCGGGGTCGCGAGGCATCCCACGAAACGCTGGAGGCGCTCGCGCGTGAGGGCGAGCCAGCCCTCGCGGATGCGCTGCTCGATCGCCTCGGTCTTTTCGCCGTGCTCGTAGTCGTACACCGCGTCGAGGAGCGGGCCGAGGACGTGGGCGAGCTCGGGCGTGCGGGCGTCGCCCTGCGTCCATCCCAACCCGCGTGCGGCGCTCGCGAAGGCTGCGCGGTCGTGGGTCGCGCCCGCGAGGTCGCGCAGCTTCGTGAGCCGCGCCAGGTCCTCGCGCAGGAGCTGCGCGCGGAAAAGGCTCGCCTCGCCGGCGAGCCGCTGCTCGAGCTCCGCCGCGAGCCGCACGGCACTAGAACCGGAGCGAGTACTGCGCCCCGACCGAGTACTCGTACATCTGGATCTTCTCCTGGAGCGCGAGGCCCGGCGCGAAGTTGTTGAACAGGCTCGAGCCCGCCACGTCCTGCTTGAACGCGTACATGGCGGCGACGGTCACGGCGCTGCGCGCGTCGAGCTTCAAGGTAGCGCCGAAGGTCGCGTGGTGGCGCACCACGCCCGGAGCGAGGATGTTGAAGGTCACGTCGGCGGGCGCGATCGGGTTGTCGCTCACGTTGTAACCCGCGCGCAGGGTGAGCACGGGCGAGGCCTGCCACTGCACTCCCAGCTTCCATACGTCGATGTCACGCCAGCCGAAGCCGCCGCCGTTGGAGCCGCCGAGGCACGAGGCCGCGTTTCCCCTCAGGCAGCCCAGGGTGATCGCGCTCGCGTTGCCCACGCTCTTCGCGTCGCTGTAGTTGATGCGCTGGTACTCCGCGGTCACCAGCGTCCCGGGCGTGGGCTCGAAGGCGACGGCGAGGCTCCAGTGCGAGGGGATGTCGAAGCCGCCCTGCTCGGCGAACAGCCCCTTGTACTTGTCGAACTCGCCCATGCGCATCCGGGTCGCGTATCCCGCGCCGATCGAGACACCGGGAGCGACGCGGCCGTAGTAGCCCACGCGCACGCCGTAGCCGGTGGAGCTGTCGTAGCCGCGGTTGGTCACGTCGCCGGGTCTGGACGAGAA
>JBKJTM010000170.1:0-3945 GCA_046590805.1 Usitatibacter sp. | reverse complement strand
GTGAACCGCACGCGCTCGCCCGGGCTCGCCGGCCAGCTGCGCGCGCTCGCCGGCACCGTCGGCTTCCTGCAGGCCGATCCCGAGGCGTTCCTCCAGGGCGCGGGCAGCAGCGACGCCGCCCTCGACGTGGATGCGCTGATCGCCGCGCGCAATGCCGCCAAGGGTACGAAGAACTATCCGGAGGCCGATCGCATCCGCAAGGAGCTGGAAACCGCGGGCATCATTGTCGAAGACAAGCCCGGCGGCGTCACCGAGTGGCGACGCAAGTGACGACGCCGTAGCGTCGTCATCCCGGCGCAGGCCGGGATCCAATTGGGCCCCGGGCCAACGCCGCATCAGCGGCGCCCGGGGTGACGGCTCATCTAACGAACTTCTGGTCCTTCGAGATGATCGTCAAGTCGACGAACTTCGACCCGCTGCGGTTCCCCGGTCCGTAGCTCACCTTGAAGCCGCCCGCGTCGTAGTCGTTGATCGACTCCATCGCCCGGATGAAATTTTCGCGATTGAGGTTCTTGCCGGCGCGGCGCAGCCCCTCGACCATCACCTTGGCGGCGATGTAGCCCTCGAGCGTGCCGAAGCCCGGGTCGCCCTTCACCTCCTCCATCGCCTTGCGGTACTCCTTCACCACCGGCACGGTGTTGTCCCACGGGAACGGAACGACCTGGGATATCTGCACCCCGCGGCCTTCCTTGTCGAGCTCCTTGGCGAGCGCCTTGCTGCCGACGAAGGACACGTTCCAGAAGGTGGGGTTGGCGCCGACCTTCTTCATGTCCCTGATGAACGCCGCGCACGATTTGTAGGCGCTGATCATCACCACCGCCTGGGGCTTCGACTCCTTCATCGTCGCGACCGCCTTGGCGACTTCCACCGTGTTTCTCTCGACGGTGCCCTTGGCGACGATCTCGAGGTTGCGCTTCTTCAGCGCGCGCTCCACGCCCGCGAGGCCCGCCTGGCCGTAGGCGTCGTTCTGGTAGAAGACCGCGATCTTGTTCACGCTCATGGCGGTCAGGTGCTGCACGATCGCCTCGGTCTCGTCGTAGTAGCTCGCGCGCACGTTGAAGATGTACGGATTCACCGGGGCGCGCAGCAGCTCCGCGCCGGTGAAGGGGCCGACGAACGGCACCTTCGCCTCGGTGAAGATCGGCAGCGACGCCTGCGAGGTGGGCGTGCCGACGTAGCCGAAGAGCGCGAAGACGCGCTCCTCGTTGATCAGCTTGCGGGTGTTCTCGGCGGCGCGGGTGGACTCGTAGCCGTCATCGAGGGTCTTCAGCACGATCTTGCGGCCGTTGACCCCGCCGCGGGCGTTGATCGCGTTGAAGTAGAGGGTCGCGCCCATCTGCATGTCGAGGCCGAGCTGCTGCGCGGGGCCGGTGAGGGCCACCGACTGGCCGAGGACGATCTGGGAATCGGTCACCCCCTGGGCGAGGGCGGAAGTGGCGGCCAGTGCCAGGCCCGCGGCAAGCGTGCGAATCATCAGGGACTCCTCCCGGGCCTCCAGGATCGGCCCTGAAAACATCATACTACCCGGCGAAGAACTCCTTCACTTTCTCCATGAAGGACTTGGCGCGCGGGTTGTGGCGGGCGTCCTTGTCGCTGATGTCCTCGAGCTCCCGCAGCAGCTCCTTCTGCCGGTCGGTGAGGCGCACCGGCGTTTCGAGCACCACCTGGCAGAGGAGGTCGCCGGGATAGCTCGCGCGCACGCCCTTGATGCCCTTGCCGCGCAGCCGGAACACCTGCCCGGTCTGGGTCTCGGGCGGGACCTTGATTTTCGCAGTGCCGTCGAGCGTCGGGATCTCGATCTCGCCGCCGAGCGCCGCCTGGCCGAAGCTGATCGGCATCTCGCAATGGAGGTCGTCGCCGTCGCGCTGGAAGACGCCGTGCTCTTTGAGGTGCACGACCACGTAGAGATCGCCCGGGGGGCCGCCGTTCACGCCGGCCTCGCCCTCGCCGGTGAGGCGGATGCGGTCGCCGGTATCGACGCCGGCGGGGATCTTCACCGCGAGCGTCTTGTGCTTCTTCACGCGTCCCTGGCCCCGGCATCCGGTGCACGGGTCGGAGATCATCTTGCCGCTGCCGTGGCAGGTCGGGCAGGTCTGCTGGATCGAGAAGAAGCCCTGCGACATGCGCACCGTGCCGGAGCCGTGGCAGCCATCGCACTGTTTGGGCTGGGTGCCCGCCTTGGCGCCGCTGCCGTGGCACGTCTCGCAGGCCTCCATGGTCGGGATGCGGATCTTGGTTTCCGTCCCCCGCGCGGCCTGCTCGAGGGTGATCTCGAGGTTGTAGCGCAGGTCCGCGCCGCGATAGACGCTGGATCGCCCACGCCCCTGGTTGCCGCCGAAGATGTCGCTGAAGATGTCGCCGAACGCTTCGGCGAAGCCGCCGAAACCGGGCTCGCCCGGGTTGCCCATCTGCGGGTTCACGCCCGCGTGGCCGTACGTATCGTAGGCGCGGCGCTTGTCGCCCTCCGAGAGGATCTCGTAGGCTTCCTTCGCCTCCTTGAACTTGTCTTCCGCGTCCTTGCCGTCCGGGTTGCGGTCCGGATGGAACTTCATCGCCAGCTTGCGATAGGCCTTCTTGATGTCCTCCTCGGCGGCGTCCTTGTTGACGCCGAGGACTTCGTAGTAGTCGCGCTTCTTGGTGGCCATCTGGTTCCTTGCTATGACGCAGAAAACCGGGCGGGGCCCGGTTCTCGAGTTGTCGCCCCGGCGCGAGGTCCGGGGCCCGATCATTGGATCCCGGCCTTCGCCGGGATGACGTCAGGCCGACTTCTTGTCCTTGACCTCGGTGTATTCCGCATCGACGACGTTGCCGTCGTCCTTCTTCTCGCCGCCCTGGGGCGCGCCCTGCGGCTGCGCATCCTGCGCCTGCGCGCCGGCCGCGGACTTGGCCTGGGCGTCGGCGTAGATCTTCTCGCCCAGCTTCTGCGAAGCCTCGGCAAGCGTCTTCACCTTCGCCTCGATGGCGTCCTTGTCGTCGCCCTTCATGACGCCCTCGACGTCCTTGAGGGCCGACTCGATCTTCTCCTTCTCGGCCGCGTCGAGCTTGTCGCCGTATTCGGTGAGCGACTTGCGGATCGAGTTGCTCAGCGCCTCGGCCTGGTTGCGCGCGGAGACCAGCTCGAGCGCCTTCTTGTCCTCGTCGGCGTGGGTCTCGGCGTCCTTCACCATGCGCTGGATCTCGTCCTCGGTGAGGCCGGAGCTCGCCTGGATGCGGATCTTGTTCTCCTTGCCCGTCGCCTTGTCCTTGGCGTGCACGTGCAGGATGCCGTTGGCGTCGATGTCGAACGTGACCTCGATCTGCGGCATGCCGCGCGGGGAGGGCGGGATGCCCTCGAGGTTGAACTGGCCCAGGCTCTTGTTGCCGCGGGCCACGTCGCGCTCGCCCTGCAGCACATGGATGGTGACCGCGTTCTGGTTGTCGTCCGCGGTGGAGAACACCTGCTGCGCCTTGGTCGGGATGGTGGTGTTCTTCTGGATCAGCTTGGTCATCACGCCACCGAGCGTCTCGATGCCGAGCGAAAGCGGCGTCACATGCAGCAGCAGCACGTCCTTCACGTCGCCTTGCAGCACGCCGCCCTGGATCGCGGCGCCGACGGCAACGGCCTCGTCGGGGTTCACGTCCTTGCGCGGCTCCTTGCCGAAGAACTCCTTCACCTTGTCCTGCACCTTCGGCATGCGGGTCATGCCGCCCACCAGGATCACGTCGCTGATGTCGGAGAGCTTGATGCCCGAGTCCTTGAGCGCGATCTCGCACGGCTTGATGGTGCGCTCGATCAGCTCGTCCACCAGCGACTCGAACTTGGCGCGGGTGATCTTCATCGTCAGGTGCTTCGGGCCGGTCGCGTCGGCCGTGATGTACGGCAGGTTGATGTCGGTGCTCTGCGAGCTGGACAGCTCGATCTTCGCCTTCTCGGCGGCCTCTTTCAGGCGCTGCAGGGCGAGCACG
>JBKJTM010000118.1:0-4431 GCA_046590805.1 Usitatibacter sp. | reverse complement strand
TGCCCGGGGATCTCGCCGCCGGGATAATTGGTGTTCATGCCGCCGTTGCCGTAGGCCGTGATGCCCCACGACAGGTTCGGCGTGGCCATGCGGTTGTAGGCGACCTCGGGGATGAGGAAGTAGTTGCTGCCGCTCTCCGAGGCTGCGTCGAGGCCCACCATCGGCGGGCTGCCGCTGCGCTGCGCCTTGCGCCACGGGCTGAAGAGGTCGATGCCGACCTCGAGGCGGTTGCCCGCGAACGCCATGGTGGCGGGATTGGAAGCGGCGCCGAAGGCGGATTCGGCCACCGCCGTGGCAGCGCCCCCCATGCCCTTGGCCTGCATGCCGTAGCCGTGCGAGAAGTATCCGTCGGTCGCGTGAGCGAGGAACGGCATGCCGGCGGCGAACGCCAGCGCGAGCTTCGTGACTTTCATTTTTCTCCCCCCCTAGATGAACAGGCTCACGTCCGCGTCCCGCGCCATCGGCAGGAAGGTCGCGGCTCCGACGTACTCCGTCACTTGCGGCACGAAGTCGCCGCGGTCGTATCCGAACAGGTCCACGGTCATCTGGCAGCCGATCAGCTTCACGTCCGCCTCGACGCACGCGCTGCGCAACTCGGCGATGCCCGCCACGCCCTTGTTGTGGATGGTCTGCTTCATCATCGACGTGGCGAAGGACTCGAAGCCCGGCACGATCGCCTGCATGGCGTTGGGGATGTTCCAGCGGATGCCGCGGAACCAGCCGGGGCCGAACGGCATCTTCATCGGCATCGCCGGGTTGCCGAGCGGGCTCACCTGCAGGTGCGAAAGGTCGTTCCTGAGCAGCTCCAGGCCGTAGAAGGTGAAGAACATCGACACGTTCCAGCCCAGGGCGGCGGCGGTGGAGGCGAGGATGAAGGGCGGATACGCCCAGTCGAGCGTGCCCTTGGTGGCGATGATCGTCATCGAGCCCTGCTTCGCCGCGCGCAGGAGGGCGAGCTTCGCCTCGAGGCGCTCGTCGAGGATGGCGTCGACGCGCTCGCGCACCAGGCGATCCAGGGCCGCGGCATCGGGCAGCGGGGATACGGCGTCGGTTGCCATCGCGCTTCTCCTCATCGCGCCGGCAGGGGGCGCGATCGGGGAAGAGTAAACCGCCACGCGCTTATATGCAACGCTTCTAATATGCGCGATTTCGAATACTGCGGCCCGTCCCCGGCTGCTATATTAGTGTCTTCGCATATTGTTCGGAGACGCCCGTGCCCGCTTACGCGTTCGGCAAGACCGTCGCAACTTCCTACGAGGACACGTTGCGGCGCGCCACCGAGGAACTGGCCAAGGAAGGCTTCGGGGTGCTCACCGAGATCGACGTCGCGGCAACGCTCAAGAAGAAGCTGGGCACGGACATGCCACCCTACAAGATCCTCGGCGCCTGCAACCCGCAGTTCGCCCATCGGGCGATCGAGATGGAGCCGCAGATCGGGGCGCTCCTGCCCTGCAACGTGGTGGTGCGCGTGGACGCCGGTGGGGCGACCGTCGTCGAGATCATGGATCCCAACGCGGTGCTCTCCCTCGTCGGGCGCCCCGAGATAGGCGAGATCGCCGGCGAGGTGCGGCAGCGCCTCGAGCGGGTGCTGGCTGCGCTCTGAGCCCCGCGCGGCTGTTCGTGCTGCAGGGCGGCGGCGGCACGGAATTCGGCGAGAAGGCGATGGGCACAAGCTCGAGCTCTCGGGCCGGTACCATTTCTGATCGCACGCACCATGGCCACGACCACCACCACGGCCACGACCCCGGAGTGATGGGGCAGTTCACGGTCTCCTCGGGTGGCGCGACGCCGCGCGAAGCGGGACCCGCGGTTCAGCGCGTCGTCTTCACCTTCACCACGTTCGCCCCCTCGCGCCGCGACAGGCCATAGACGTAGGCGGCGACGATGTGGGACCGCTGCTCGCCGAGGAAGTCCTTGTGCGCCGGCATCACGTTGGTGCGTCCGAGCGTGATGGTCTCGACGATCGCCGCCTCGGACGAGCCGTGCAGCCAGGTCTTGTCGGTGAGATTGGGCGCGCCGAGCGCCGGGTTGCCCCTGCCTTCGGCGCCGTGGCAGCCCGCGCAGCGGGCGAAGTGCGGCTTTCCGCGTTCCGCCGCAGCGGCGTCGTGGGAAAGGCCCGACAGCGAGCGCACGTGGTTGGCCAGGTCCTTCACCTGCGCCGGCGTCAGGCCCGCGGCCATCGGCGGCATCGCGCCGCGGCGGCCGTTCATGATGCTGGCCTTGATGGTTTCCGGCGCGCCGCCGTGCAGCCAGTCGTCGTCGGTGAGGTTGGGGAAGCCGCTCGCGCCGCGTGCGTCGGAAGCGTGGCATTGGCTGCAGTAGTTGATGAATAGCTTCTGCCCGACCGCCCGCGCCTGCGGATCGGCGGAGAGCTTCTCCAGGTCCATCGCGGCGAGGCGGGCATACAGCGGGCCGTACTGGTCCTGCGCCACCTTCATCTCCTCGTTGTACTCGCCCGCGGAGCTCCACTTGAGCGCGCCCTGCCAGGTGCCCAGGCCCGGGTAGAGCCACAGGTAGGCGAGGCTGTAGACGATGGTGATCCAGAAAAGCCAGATCCACCACCGCGGCAGCGGGTTGTTGTACTCGCTCAGGTCCTCGTCCCAGAGATGGCCGGTCTTGTCGGGGTCGGAGGCGACCTTGCGCCTCGAAAGCGCAGCGAGGAGGACCCCGCACGCGACCACGCTCACCAGCGTGGACACCGCGACGAAAAGGCTCCAGAAATCGCTCGTGAAGTCGCTCATCGGGCTATTTCCCCTCCTCGTCGGGCGGCAATTGCGCCGCCTTCGCGAAACGCTCGCCGTTGCCCGGCTTCACCGCGTACGCCACCACGCCCACGAACGCCGCGAACGACAGCACCGTCACCATCTCGCGCAGCAGGTTGATCTCCATGCTCACTTGCTGCCTTTGAGCGCAATGCCCAGGCCCTGCAGGTAGGCGATGAGCGCGTCCTGCTCGGTCTTGCCGGCGAGCGCCGCGGCCGCGCCGCCGATCTCGTCGTCCGAATAGGGATGGCCCAGCATGCGCAGCTTGCGCAGCTTCCCCTGGATGTGGGTCGCATCGGCCGGCGTCGTGGCGAGCCACGGGTAGCCCGGCATGTTCGATTCCGGCACCACGTCGCGCGGGTTGTTCAGGTGCATGCGGTGCCAGTCGTCGCCGTAGCGCCCGCCGACCCGCGCGAGGTCCGGGCCGGTTCGCTTGCTGCCCCACTGGAACGGGCGGTCGTACACCGACTCGCCGGCGACCGAGTAGTGGCCGTAGCGCTCCGTCTCGGCGCGAAACGGTCGGATCATCTGCGAGTGGCAGCCGTAGCAGCCCTCGCGCACGTAGATGTCGCGGCCGGCGAGCTCGAGCGCCGGGTAGGGCTTCAATCCCGCCACCGGCTCGGTGGTCGAGCGCTGGAAGAAGAGCGGCACGATCTCCACCAGTCCGCCCACGCTCACCACCAGGATCACCAGCAGCACCATCAGGCCGGTCTTCCTCTCGATCAGGTCGTGTGTCAGTTTCATGTTCTCTCTCAGGCGTGCGCCAACACGGCGGGAATGGGAGCGTCCTGGGCCCTGCCCACCATCAGCGTGCGGGTCACGTTCCAGGCCATGATCACCATCCCGGTGAGGTAGAGCACGCCCCCGGAAAGGCGGATGGCATAAAAGGGATAGGTCGCCTTCACGCTCTCGACAAAGCTGTAGGTGAGGGTGCCGTCGTCGGACACCGCGCGCCACATGAGCCCCTGCATCACTCCCGCGATCCACATAGCGGAGATGTAGAGCACCACGCCGATGGTCGCGATCCAGAAGTGCAGCGAGATGGCGCGCACGCTGAACATCTCGACGCGGCCCACGACGCGCGGTATCAGGTAGTACAGGCTGCCGAAGCTGATGAACCCGACCCAGCCGAGCGCGCCCGAGTGCACGTGCCCCACGGTCCAGTCGGTGTAGTGGGAGAGCGCGTTCACCGTCTTGATCGCCATCATCGGGCCCTCGAAGGTCGACATGCCGTAGAACGACAGCGAGACGATGAGGAACTTGAGGATCGGGTCGGTGCGCAGTTTGTGCCACGCCCCGGAGAGCGTCATGATCCCGTTGATCATCCCGCCCCACGAGGGCGCGAGCAGGATGAGCGAGAACAGCATGCCGAGCGACTGGGTCCAGTCGGGCAGCGCGGTGTAGTGCAGATGGTGCGGGCCGGCCCACATGTAGGTGAAGATGAGCGCCCAGAAGTGCACCACCGAGAGCCGGTAAGAATAGATCGGGCGCCCGGCCTGCTTGGGAATGAAGTAGTACATCATCCCGAGGAACCCGGCGGTGAGGAAGAAGCCGACGGCGTTGTGCCCGTACCACCACTGCACCATCGCGTCCTGCACGCCGGCGTAGGCCGAGTACGACTTCCAGAAGCTCACCGGCACCGCGGCGCTGTTCACGATGTGCAGCAGGG
>JBKJTM010000304.1:0-5425 GCA_046590805.1 Usitatibacter sp. | reverse complement strand
CCCGAGCAGCTGACGGCGTTCGTGCGCGCGGAAACGGCCAAGTGGTCGAAGGTGGTGAAGGACTCGGGGGCGAAGGCGGACTGAAAACCGGGGACGTACCCTCAATTCACAAAGCGAAATTATCTCTGCGGCGACGCGGGGCGAATTGAGGGTACGTCCCCCCCCACCACCTGGAAGAAGGTCTCGTCCTTCTTGATCATGCCGAGCTCCAGGCGCGCGCGTTCCTCGATCGCCTCGTAGCCCTGCTTCAGGTCCCGCACCTCCGCTTCCAAGGCGTCGTTGCGGGCCTTCAGCCGGGCGAGCCCGGTCTGCTGGACTTCCACCTGCCGCTCGAGATCCCACGCCCGCATCCAGCTGCCCTTGCCGATCCAGAGCGGGTACTGGAGGGCGATGAGCAACGTGGCGAGGACGAAGGCGAGCGGTTTCACTTGAGCTGGTAGAACGCCCCGCGGCCCGCGTAGCTCGCGCCCTCGCCCAGCTCCTCCTCGATGCGCAGCAGCTGGTTGTACTTGGCGGTGCGCTCGGAGCGCGACAACGATCCGGTCTTGATCTGCATCGCGTTGGTGCCCACGGCGATGTCGGCGATGGTGGAATCCTCGGTCTCCCCGGAACGGTGCGAGATCACCGTGGTGTAGCCCGCCTGCCGCGCCATCTCGATCGCCTCGAAGGTCTCCGAGAGGGTGCCGATCTGGTTGATCTTGATCAGGATCGAATTCGCCACGCCGCGCTTGATGCCCTCGGCGAGGATGCGCGTGTTGGTGACGAAGACATCGTCGCCCACCAGTTGCACGTTCTTGCCGAGGCGCTGGGTGAGGAGCTCCCAGCCGTCCCAGTCCTGTTCGGCCATGCCGTCCTCGATGCTCACGATCGGGTACTTGTCGGCCCATGTGGACAGGAGGTCGACGAACTGCGCCGGCGTATAGGAGAGCTTCTCCGCCTCGAAGCGGTACTTGCCGTCCTTGTAGAACTCGCTGGCGGCGCAATCGAGGCCGATCAGCACGTCGGAGCCGGCGAGGTACCCCGCCTTCTCGATCGCGCGCAGGATCAGCTGGATCGCGGCCTCGTTGGAGGGAAGGCTCGGGGCGAAGCCGCCCTCGTCGCCGACGGAGGTCGACATGCCCTCGTCGTGCAGCATCTTCTTCAGCGTATGGAAGATCTCCGCGCCGCAGCGCAGGGCGTCGCGGAAGGTCGGAAGCCCCGCGGGCAGGATCATGAACTCCTGCATGTCGAGCGAGTTGTTCGCGTGCGCGCCGCCGTTGATCACGTTCATCATCGGCACCGGCATCTTGCGCGGCCCGCTGCCCCCGAAGTAGCGGTAGAGCGACAGGCCGGACTCCTCCGCCGCCGCCTTGGCGCACGCCACCGAGACCGCGAGGATCGCGTTGGCGCCGAGGCGCGACTTGTTCTCGGTGCCATCGAGGTCGATCAGGACCCTGTCGATGTAGGCCTGCTCGGAGACGTCCAGGCCGAGGATCGCCTCGGTGATCTCGGTGTTCACGTGCTCGACCGCCTTCTGCACGCCCTTGCCGAAGAAGCGTTGCGCATCGCCGTCGCGCAGCTCGATCGCCTCCCGGGATCCGGTGGACGCCCCGGAAGGAACCGCGGCACGTCCCATCGCGCCCGACTCCACCAGCACATCGGCTTCCACGGTGGGATTGCCGCGCGAATCGAGGATCTCGCGGGCGACGACTTCTACGATTGCGGTCATTGCGGCTCCGTGTGCTTGGCTCGCCGCATTTTACGACATGTCACCGCATTAGAGCTTCTCGACGACCGCCTCGGTCACAGGCCGCGATGACCGCCAGCATTCGCACGGAGGCGAACGTCAGATGACGTCCTTGGGGCCGCCGAAGAAGCCGTTGTAGCTGCAGAACTGGTCGCGGCCGGTGAAGGCGGCGGTGAAGCCATTGCGATTCACGTCCACCTCGGTCATGGTGAAAGTGCCGACGCTTCCGAGCGTGCAGCTGAAGCTGCCGGCGATGCTCGCCAGCCGCCCCGCGGCGCTGTACGTGCCGGTGAACGTGCAGGTCGCGGCGACACCCGCGTTGTTGCGGAAGTCCACCCGCATCGACGGGTTGCCGCTGCCATGGTTGACGGTGAGCAGCCCGGTGATGAGCGCGAAGCCATTGTCGGCCGAGTTGGCGCATCCCGAGGCGGTCGCGGTCATGCCGCCGATGTAGTTGCCGGCGATGTTGTTGCCCGCGAAAGTCTGGCGCTGGATCACCTTGTTGACGGTCACGCCGTTCACCGTATAACTCAGCGTGCCGCTGTTGAACCCCGAGAATGCGAGCGTCATCGAGCCCACCTGGGTCACGTTGGCGCTGCCCGTCCAGGTGGCGCTGAAGGCGGGGCCGGTGGTCTGGTAGAGGGCGCCGGTGAAGCTGTTCTGGCCGCCGCGGAGGTCTGAAGCCACGAACCAGCGCGCGGTGTTGTCAGCGCCGTACACGAAGAGGGTGGCGAAGACGGTGCCGGACTGCTGGATCACGTTCACCCCCCAGCCCTGCTCGGCCGGGTTGAACCAGAGGTCGGTGTAATCCGTGCCGAAGGTGGTGGCGGAAGCCGGCATCGCGAAACCGATGGCGGCGAGGAAGGCCGCGGCATAGCGGCGAAGATTGAGTGTCATTGGGGGCTCGCGTCAGTTGCGGTCGATAGGGGTCGAAAGGGGCCGCATTCTCTCACGCTGACAGACTCACTCCGGGGCGAATAGTTCTATTCCGTTTCGCCATGCGACCCGTTCGGCCACCTCCCGGGGCAGCTGCCCCAGCCATTCGCGGTACCCGCCCATCAGGGCGGAATAGGATTCCCAGCGCGCGTTGACCCAGGTGTCCGATCCGACCATGAAGCGCGTCGGGTGCCTGCCCAGCATCGAGCGCCAGCCGGCCGTGAGCTTGCCGTTCTCCACGATGTCCGAGCGGTAGGAGAGCTCCCCCTTCAGGCCGGGATACTTGCGCAGCAGCTCGTCCACGCGCTCGATCGGGGTGGTGAAGCCGGTGTGCGCCCAGATGATCCGCGCCCGGGGGTTGTGGCCGAACAGGATCTCGAGCGCCTCCTCATCGCAGTGGGCATGGAGGACCAGGTCCTTCTCGACCGCGAAATCGACGATGTCCTTCACCACCCGCGTCGCGGCATCCTTCCCCGAAACGTGGAACTCGCCCACCCCGCGATAGAAGCCGCGTCGCTGTTCGGCGACGATCATGGCGAGGATCTCGGGGTTGCCGAACCACGTGCCGTAGTCGGCGCGGTCGCGGTAAACGCGGATGAAGGGGACCACCTTCGGCCCCTTGCCGGAGCGTGCCGCCTCGTGCAGGGCGCGGGTGCCGTCGTTGGGCCGGCTGTTGGCGAGGATCGCGGCGACCCCGTTCTTCGCGAACAGCGCGTGCGCTGCGGGAATCGGAAAGGGCTCGCGCGCCTCTTCGTTGTAGTGCAGGTGGGCATCGAAGATCGGGCCGGTCCAGGGCTCCGCCTTCACGGCGAAGGAGGCCGCGAGCAGGGCGGCGGCAACGATCGGGCGATGCATTCTTGCGGTTCTCCGGTCCAGGGCGCCATGCAAGAATACCGGCGTCCCGGACACCGGAGCGCACATGGTCCGCAATACGCTGTTCCTCCTCGCCGCGGCTGCCGCCATGCCCGCCGCCGCCCAGGTCTCCTGGTACGCAGGCATCGCTGCCGGCGCTTCGAAGACCGACCGCGAGCTGGTCGCCAACCGCGAGAGCACCCTCACCCTCGCCACCAACGTCACCACCGCCTTCGACGCGCGGGACACGGCGTGGAAGGCGTTCGCGGGCCTGCGCTTCAACTCCGTGCTCGCGGTCGAGCTCACCTATGCGGACCTGGGCGAGCACCGCATGGTGACGACCCTCCTCGGAGGCGACCCGCCCCTGCCCGCGACCATTGCCATCGACCGGAAGATCTCGGGCTACGGCGTCGACCTGGTCGCCACCGCGCCGCTGGGATGGCAGCGCGTCGAGCTGTTCGGTCGCGTGGGCGCATTTCGCAGCCGGCTCGAGGCCACGGCCGCGCTCGCGGGTAACATCGTCTTCACCGGCGGCGATCCGAACGAGCGCCTGCGCAACACCACGCGGCAGGAGACGGTGCTCAAGTTCGGCGTCGGCGCCGAATGCCGCCTCGCGCGCAACGTCGCACTGCGCCTCGATTGGGAGCGCTACGCCTCAGTGGGGAAGGCGTTCGCGATGGGCGGCAGCGGGACCACCGGCGAAGCCGACACCGATGTCGTCTCCCTCGGCGTCACGATGCGCTTCTAGCGCGTCAGCGCCTCGAGCACCGCGCGCAGCCCCTGCGCCTCGCCACCCACCGGGCGCCCGGGACGGCTCGCGTCGTTCCACGAGAACACGTCGAAGTGCGCCCACGCGATGTCCTCGGGAACGAAATAGTCGAGGAACAGCGCCGCCACGATCGCCCCGGCATAGCCGCCGCGCCCGGAGTTGTTGATGTCGGCGATGTCGCTATCGAAGAAGCGGCGATAGTTGCGCCACAGCGGCATGCGCCAGATCGGGTCGTCGAGCGCATCCGCCGCCTTGGCCAGGCGCGCGGCGAGCTTGTCGTCGTTGCAGAAGAGCACCGGCAGCTCCGGGCCCAGGGCCACGCGTGCCGCGCCGGTGAGGGTCGCGAAATCGATGATCGTCTTCGGCTTCTGCTCCACCGCGTAGGCGAGCGCGTCGCAAAGGATCACGCGCCCCTCGGCGTCGGTGTTGCCGATCTCGATGGTGATTCCCTTGCGGGTGCGGAACACGTCGCCGGGCCGGAAGGCGTTGCCGCTGATCGCGTTCTCCACCGCCGGCACCAGCATCTGCAGCCGCACCGGGAGCTTCCTCTGCATGATGAGGCGCGCGAGCGCGATGGCGTGCGCGGCACCCCCCATGTCCTTCTTCATCAGGCGCATGCCCTCAGCGCCCTTGATGTCGAGGCCGCCGGTGTCGAAGCAGACGCCCTTGCCCACCACCGCGATGCGCGGGTGCCTGGGATTGCCCCAGTTGATCTCGAGGAGGCGCGGTGGGCGCGCCGCCGCGCGCCCCACGGCATGGATCGCGGGGAAGTTCTGCGCGAGGAGCTCGTCGCCGACCCACTCATCGAACTCACCGCCGAAGAGCTCCGCCTGCTCGCGTGCGACATCGGAGAGATGCTCGGGTCCCATGTCCTCGGTCGGGGTGTTGATGAGATCGCGGACCAGGCGCACGGCCTGGGCCATCTCGAGCGCCTCGCGGACGGATGACGACGGATCCAGTTGAAGATCGGCCGCCTTGCGCTTCGCCTTCTTGTAGCGGGTGTACTGGTAGCTGCCCAGGTCCCATGCGAAAGCCGCACTGCCGGCGGCGATCGCCACCGGCCCCTTGCCGAGTTGAAGCTCCCACGGGGTCGCTATCAACTCGGCAAGGGGCCGGTGGCGATCGCCGCCGGCAATGCGGCT
>JBKJTM010000232.1:0-11148 GCA_046590805.1 Usitatibacter sp. | reverse complement strand
GGACGCCCGCGACCGCGAAGTTCACGAAGCGCGCGAGCGGCTTCACGTTGTACTTCTTCAGCGCGCTCTCGCTCATCAGGATCACCGCCGCCGCGCCGTCGGACATCTGCGAGCTGTTGCCGGCCGTGACCGAGCCCTTGGCCGCGAACACGGTGCGCAGCTTGGCCAGGCTCTCCATCGTCGAGTCGGGCCGCGGGCCCTCGTCGTTCTCGGCGACCTTCTTGCGGTGGCTCACCTGCCCGGAGGCGAGATCCGGCGTGGCGCTCTCGACCTCGTAAGGGAGAATCTCCGCGCGGAAGCCGCCCGCGGCGATCGCCTTCGCGGCCTTCTGGTGGCTCGCCACCGCGAACGCGTCCTGCTCCTCGCGAGTGACCTTCCACTGCTTCGCCACGTTCTCGGCGGTGATGCCCATGCCATAGGCGATGGCGACGTTGTCGTTACCCTGGAAGACGGCGTCGTTCAACGCGATCTTGTTGCCCATCATCGGCACCATCGACATCGACTCGGTGCCGGCGGCGATCACCACGTCGTCATCGCCGGTGCGGATGCGGTCCGCGGCGAGCGCGACCGCTTGCACGCCGGAGGAGCAGAAGCGGTTGATCGTCATCGCGGGCACCGTGTCGGGCAGGCCCGCGAGCAGCACGCCGATGCGCGCCACGTTCATGCCCTGCTCGGCCTCGGGCATCGCGCAGCCGACGATCACGTCGCCGATGTCGTGCGGATCGAGCCCCGGCACCTGCGCCAGGGCGCCTTTCAGCACGTGGGCGAGCATGTCGTCGGGGCGCACGTTGCGGAACATGCCGCGCGGCGCCTTGCCCACAGGCGTGCGGACCGCGGCGACGATGTAGGCATCCTGGATCTGCTTGGTCACGGCGTTCTCCGGTCATCCCGGCGAAGGCCGGGATCCAATTGGGCCCCGGCCTGCGCCGGGGAGACGATTAGTTTGGGCCCCGGCCTGCGCCGGGGAGACGATTAGTTTGGGCCCCGGCCTGCGCCGGGGAGACAATCAGTTGCGCAGCGGCTTGCCGGTCTTGAGCATGTGCTCGATGCGCTCCTGGGTTTTCGGCGTCTTCGCCAGCTCGACGAAATGGCGCCGCTCGAGGTCGAGGAGCCACTTCTCGTCGACCATACTGCCCGGCTCCACCACCCCGCCACACAAAACCTCCGCGATGCGCGAAGAGATTTCGTAGTCGTGCTCGGAGATGAAGCCGCCCTCCTTCATGTTGACCAGCATCATCTTGAGGGTGGCGATACCGGTGTCGCCCGCCACCGGGATCTGCGCCGGCGGCAGCGCCGGACGCACGCCCGATTCCGCCATCGCGCGCGCCTGCTGCTTGGCCACGTACAGCAGCTCCGCGGGATGGAATATCACCAGGTCGGCGGGCTTGAGGAAGCCGCGCTCGCGAGCCTCCTCGGCGCTCTTCGAGGTTTCCCCCATGGCGGTCTGGCGGAACGCGCGCGCCAGCTCCGGGAACATGTCGCCGCCCTTGGACCATGCGACCGAGCGTTCGGCGAACTCCTTCAGGCCGCCGCCCGCGGGCAGCAGCCCCACGCCCACTTCGACCAGGCCGATGTAGCTTTCCAGCGCCGCCACCACGCGCTGCGAGTGCATCACGAACTCGCAGCCGCCGCCGAGCGCCATGCCCTCCACCGCGGCGACCGTCGGCACCAGGCTGTACTTCAACCGCTGGGAGGTCTGCTGGAAGAGCGC
Organism: Usitatibacter sp.; assembly: GCA_046590805.1. Lineage (GTDB taxonomy): Bacteria > Pseudomonadota > Gammaproteobacteria > Burkholderiales > Usitatibacteraceae > Usitatibacter. The sequence goes on along the minus strand of JBKJTM010000232.1, from coordinate 9,437 downwards.
GACCATCCTCTCAAACTCGTCGAAGCGGCCGGCTCTCAGCGACTCGAGCGCCGCCTTGAGGTTCGCGCCGACCGCGAACGGCGCCTCGTGCCAGATCACCAGTGCGTCGAAGCTCTTCTCGGCCTCCTCGATCGCCATGTTGAGGCCCATCAGGACCTCGGTGCCAAGCGAATGCATCTTGCTCTTGAAGGAGACGATGGCGATACCGTCGCCCTGGTGCCACATGCGCACGCCCTCGTCCTCGAAGACGGTGGTGCCGCGGTCCGCCGGCTTCTCGCCGATCACCGTCTCAGGGAAGAGCTGCCGCGCGTACACCGGCAGCCTGGAGCGCGGCACCATTTTGCCGGTCTCGGCAGAGTACGAGCCTTCGGGCGAATGCACGCCTTTGCGGCCGTCGGTGACCCACGCCGGCAGCGGTGCCTTGGCCATGGTCTTGCCCGCGGCGATGTCCTCGGCAATCCATTTGGCCACCTGCTCCCAGCCGGCGGCCTGCCACAGCTCGAACGGCCCCAGCTTCCAGCCGAAGCCCCAGCGCACCGCGAAATCAACGTCGCGCGCGTTGTGCGCGATCTCGGCCAGGTGCACGGCGCTGTAGTGGAAGACGTCGCGGAAGATCGCCCACAGGAACTGCGCCTGCGGATGGGACGAGGCGCGCAGCTTGGCGAACTGCTGCGCCGGCGACTTCTCCTTGAGGATCGCCTGCACCTCGTCGGCGATGGCCCCCGTCTGCGGGCGGTAGTCCTGCTTCGCCACGTCGATGACCAGGATGTCGCGGCCCTTCTTGGTGTAGAAGCCTGCCTTGGTTTTCGAGCCCAGCGCGCCCTTGGAGATGAGCGCCGACAGGAACATCGGCGCCAAGTAGTGCGCATGCCATGGGTCGCTCGGAAGCGTGTCGTGCATCGTCTTGATGACGTGGCCCATGGTATCCAGGCCCACCACGTCGGCGGTACGGTAGGTGGCGCTCTTGCCGCGGCCGATGGCCGGGCCCGTCAGCGCGTCGACCTCGTCGAAGCCGAGCTTGAACGCGGTGGTGTGATGCATCGTCGCGAGCATCGAGAAGACACCCACGCGGTTGGCCACGAAGTTCGGCGTGTCCTTGGCGCGCACCACGCCCTTGCCGAGCGTCGTGGTGAGAAAGGTCTCGAGGCGATCCATGATCGCCGGATCGCTCTCGTGCGTCGGCACCAGCTCCACCAGCCGCATGTAGCGCGGCGGGTTGAAGAAGTGGATGCCGCAGAAGCGCTTCCTCAGCGCCACCGGCAGCGTCTTCGAGAGCTCGGTGATCGACAGGCCCGAGGTGTTGGAGGCGAAGATCGCGTTCGGCCCGATGTGCGGGGCGACCTTCTCGAACAGCGACTTCTTCCAGTCCATGCGCTCGCTGATCGCCTCGATCACCAGGTCGCACTCCGCCAGAAGGGCGAGGTGCTCGTCATAGTTCGCGGCGAGGATCTGCTTCTGCACCGCGGCGGTGGCGAGCGGGCCGGGGTTCTGCTTGGCGAGGCCGTCGATCGCCTTTTTCGCGTTGGCGCTCTTGTCCTTGCCCTCGGCCGGGAGCTCGAAGAGGTACGACTGCACGTTGGCGTTGGCGAGGTGGGCGGCGATCTGCGCTCCCATCACGCCGGCGCCGAGCACAGCCGCCTTGCGGATCAGGACGCGCTGCGACCGGGATGCGGCGGTGATCTCGTGGGCGATCTTCTCGCCCCGGGCGTGCTGCATCGTCGCATCGAGGGTGGTGTCGGTCATTTCAAAGCCTCCGCAGTGCCTGGACGGATTCAAACGAGCGTTTGAATTCTACGCCGTTCAGAACTTCCTGATGCACCGGACACTGAACAGCGGACGGCTCGGGCCGTTGTTGGAAGTGTCGCCCCACCCGGTCTGGCCGTCGCTGAACATTTGCCAGTACACCTTGTGGTCCTGGCCCTGCATCCGCGACGAGGTCCAATAGTGGCCGTAGCCCCCTTTGAACCCGCCCACCACGCTCTTCTGCCCGTACAGCTGGTTGAGCTCCTGCGAGTTCGGCAGGTACCAGTCGCTCTGGCCGCCGGCCGTCAATTGATTGCATGCCTGCACCGCCGCGTCGAAGATCATCACGCCGCCCATGACGCCGATGTCCTCCGCGGCAGCTACAAGACCGCGCTTGCCGCCGTCGCTCACGCTGAAGACGACACCGCCCCGAGCCTTGTCGCCGACCTTGGCGGGCGGCGGGGCCGAGGCCACGGCGATCATGTTGGTGAGCGTCTGCTTGAGCTCCGCGATCTTCGGGGTCTTGGCCCGGCAATCCGAGAGCGTCGATCCGCCCGACTTGATCGCGGCGAGCATCGATTTGTAGCGATCCTGTTCGGCCTTCGGAAGCTTGGCGCTCGCGCCTGCATACTGCGCCTCGACGGGGTTCAGGGCATTGCGGTTGTCCTCGCGGCAATCGTCGATCGGTTTGCCGCCGCCGGTCTTGGCATGGGCGATTCCGGTAATCGCAAAAAACACGGTAGCCAGCAGCAGCCTCGCGACGGTTCTTTTCATTTGTCTTCCTTACGTTTGGTAGGTGGGGTTAGGGAACACTACGCCCGGACGAGGCCCGCGCTCCCATCGGGAGGCACATTGCGCGGCTGCCGCTTCTCATCCACGGCGACATAGGTGAGCTGGGCCTCGGTCACCTTCACCGCCTCGCGGGTGCCGCTCCTGCCGCGCTGCGAGAAGACCGCCACATCGACGGTAATCGAGGTGCGGCCGACCCTGATGACGCGCGCGTAGAAGCTCACCAGGTCGCCGACGAACACCGGCTCCTTGAAGACGAACGAGTTCACCGCGACGGTGACGACCGGACCCTGCGCGCGCTCCCACGCCGGAACGCTGCCGGCGATGTCGACCTGCGCCATCACCCAGCCGCCAAAGATGGTGCCGTGCGCGTTGGTGTCCGCGGGCATAGGCACCAGCCGCAGAACCGGCATCTCGCCTTCAGGGAGCATGGTCATGGCGAAGAGGTTGCCTCGGGCAGCACCAGCACCTTGCCGGTGACCTTGCGGTCCTTCACGGCGCGCAGGGCATCGACGCCGCGCGCGAGCGGAAAGCGGGCGGAGATGAGCGGACGAAGCGCACCCGAAGCGACCCACTCCACCAGCTGGCGCGTGTTCGCCTTGTGGGCCCCGGGCTCCTTGCGGGTGAAATCGCCCCAGAAGACGCCGACGATCGAGCAGCCCTTGAGGAGCGCGAGGTTCAGTGGAATGCGCGGGATCTCGCCGTTCGCGAAGCCCACCACCAGGAGGCGGCCCTTCCACGCGATACCGCGCAGCGCGGGTTCGGTGTACGCCCCGCCCACCGGGTCGTAGATCACGTCCGCCCCGCGGCCCTCGGTGAGCACCTTGATCCTCTCCTTCAGGTCCTCGGTCGCGTAGTTGATCGTGGCATCCGCGCCGCGGCTCACGCAGGCGGCGAGCTTCTCGTCGGTCGAGGCCGCCGCGATCACACGGGCGCCCATCTTCTTGCCGAGCTCGACGGCCGCGATGCCCACGCCCCCAGCCGCACCCAGCACCAGCAATGTCTCCCCGGGAGCGAGCTGCCCGCGATCCTTGAGCGCATGGTACGAGGTCGAATACGTGAACATGAAGGACGCCGCGGTCTCGAGGTCGAGGCCGGGCGGAAGCGGGATCACGCGCGCCGCGTCCGCGAGCGCCTCCTCGGCGAACGCGCCGTGCGTCACGATCGCGATCACGGGGTCGCCCACCTGCACGTGGGTCACGCCCTCGCCCAGCTCGCGCACCAGGCCCGCCAGCTCGCAGCCCGGCACGAACGGCACCGGCGGCTTGAACTGATACTTGCCCTCGACCATCAGCACATCGGGGAAATTCGCCGCTGCGGCCTTCACGTCGATGACAACTTGCCCGGGACCCGCCGTCAAGGCCGCGACCTCCCTCACCGCAAGAGCCTCGAGCGCGCCCAGCTCCAAACACACCAACGCCCTCATCGCGCGGCGACCTCGAGCACCAGCTTGCCGAAGTTCTCGCCGCGGAAGAGCTTCAAGAGCGTCTCGGGGAATGCGTCGATGCCGCCGGAGACGACATCCTCCCGGGCGATGAGCTTGCCCTGCGCCATCCACTCGGCCATCTTCTTCGCCGCCTCGCCGTAGCGGGCCGCGTAGTCAAACACCACCATCCCGGTCATCGAGGCGCGGTTCACCAGCAGCGAGAGGTAGTTCGACGGGCCCTTGACGGCCTCGGTCGCGTTGTACTGGGAGATCGCCCCGCAGATGACGATGCGCGCGTGCATCGCGAGCCGCGCGAGCGCCGCTTCCAGAATCTCGCCGCCGACGTTGTCGAAGTACACGTGGATGCCGTCGGGACATGCCGCCTTCAGCATCGCCTTCACGTCCTGGGATTTGTAGTCGATCGCCTCGTCGAAGCCAAGCGTGTCCTTGAGATAGGCGCACTTGTCGGCGCCGCCCGCGACGCCCACGGCGCGGCAGCCCTGCATCTTGGCGATCTGGCCGACCACGGAACCCACGGCGCCCGCGGCGCCCGAAACCACCACCGTCTCGCCTGCCTTCGGCTTGCCAATGTCCAGCAAGCCGAAGTAGGCCGTCATGCCGGGCATGCCGAGCACGCCGAGATAGACTGGCAATGGGGCGAAGCGCGGATCGACCTTGTTCACGCCCTTGCCATCGCTCATCGCGTACTCCTGCACGCCGAAGCTGCCGACGACGAACTCACCCGCCTTGAACGCCGGATTGCGGGAGGCGAGCACCTCGCCCACGGCGCCGGCGCGCATCACCTCGCCGATCTGCACCGGCCGGATGTACGACTTGCCCTCGTTCATCCAGCCGCGCATCGCCGGGTCGAGCGAGATGTAGCGGACCCCCACCAGCATCTGCCCGTCCGGCGGTTCGCCCACCGGCTCCTCGGTGAAGCGCCAGTCGGAGCGCTTCGGAAGCCCCGTCGGCCGCGCCGCGAGGCGCACCTGGTGATTGACCCGAGCTGCGAAATCGTTCATGCGCGATGTGCCTTGTAGAGTTCCGCGATCCGATCCTGGTAGCGCTCGAGGACTTTCGCCCGCCGCACCTTGAGGGTGGGCGTGAGGAGCCCATTGTCCACGGTCCACTTCTCGTCCGCGATCGCGACGCGGCGGATCTGGGCATAGCCCGGGAATGCCTTGATGAGCCCGGCGATGCGTGCGGCCGCGGCCTTCTCGTCGATGCCGCCGGCCTTCGCCGCCTCGCTCGCATTCAAAACCACCAGCGCGGTGAGATAAGGCTTGCCCTCCCCCACGACGATCGCCTGCTCGAACAGGGGATCGAGCAGGATCGCGAGCTCCATGTCGACCGGCGGCACCTTCTCGCCGTTGCCGAGCACCAGGATCTCCTTGATGCGCCCAGTGATGTAGAGGAACCCGTCCTTCCATTTCGCCTGGTCGCCCGTGTCCAGCCAGCCCTCGGCGTCCTTCGCCTTGGCCGTGGCTTCCGGATTGTTCCAGTATCCGAGCATGACGTTGGAGCCGCGCACCTGGAGCACCGAGTTCTCCCCCAGGCGCACCTCGATGCCGGGAAGCGGCATGCCGATGCTCGCCGGCTCGTTGCGCGCCAGGGTATTCGCGGTCACGATCGGCGCGGCTTCGGTGAGCCCGTATCCCTGGCAAATGGGCACGCCCAGGCCGATGAATGCGTGGGAGATACTCACGTTCAGCGCCGCGCCGCCGCTGATACAAAGGCGCACACGGCCCCCCAACCGCTCGAGCAGCCTGTCCGCGACCAGCGCCTTCAGCAGCGGCCAGAGCAGGAACGAGGGTTTGAATCGCCCGCGTCCCTGCCGCCATTCGAACAGGCTCCAGCCGACAGCGTGCGCGAACTCGAACAGGCGGCGCCGGGAAGGCGCGGCGGACTCCAGGCTCGCCTGGATCGCGGCGTAGAGGCGCTCGAAGATGCGCGGCACCGAGACGATGATCGTCGGGCGCACCGTGGTGAAATCCTCCGACAGTTGCTGGATCGAGCGCGCGAACGTGACCTGGGAGCCCGCGACCAGGGTGAGGTAGTAGCCGACGGTGCGCTCGAACATGTGCGACAGCGGCAGGAACGAAAGGAAGACGTCCCCCGGATAGACATCGTAGACGGCGAGCGCCGTCTTCACGTTCTGCAGCATGTTCCGGTGCGACAGCATCACGCCCTTGGGCTTCCCCGTGGTGCCCGAGGTGTAGACGATGGTCGCGAGCTCCTGGCCGCCGCGCGACGCCGGCGCCACGGGCGAGCGCCCGGCCGACCAGGCCTCGAGCGTCACCACGCGCGGATCGTCCGCGTCCTTCACCGGACTCACAGTGACGATGCGCTGCAGCCCCCCAAGCTGCCCGCGGACCTCGGCAATGCGCTTCCAGTGCTCCTCACCCCCGACCAGCAGCACCTTCACGCCGGCATCGTTGAGGATGTAGCCGAAGCTCTCCGGCCGGTCCTCGACGTAGAGCGGCACCACCACGAGGCCCGCCATGTAGGCGCCGATGTCGAAAGCCACCCAATCGACGCAATTGCGCAACATGATCGCGACGCGATCGCCGGGAGCGAGCCCTTCCGCCGCGAGCGCCGCGGCTACCCGAGCCGCCCTGTCGGCGACCTCCGCCCAGGTGCGCGTACGCCACTGCCGGGTGTCGGCGTCGTACTCCCCATAGGCCGCCTTGGTGGGCGTCGAGGCGACGCGCCGCGCGAACACCGTGGCGATCGAATCCGCCTCCTCGATCGGCACCTCGCGCGCGGGGCTCAGATCGAATCCCAGCCGCTGTCCGGCTCGAAGCGCAGGCCGTGGTGCGCCTTGAGCTCGCTCATCACCCTGAGCCACTCCTGCTTGCCGCGCGCGCGAATGGTGGCGATCGGGCCGCCGCGATGGGGCGCGAAGCCGGTGCCGAAGATCATGCCGACGTCGACCAGGTCGCCGTCGGCGACGATGCGCTCGCGCAAGCAGGCAACCGCTTCGTTCAACGCCGGCGCCACCATCCGATCCGCGAGCGCCGGCAAATCCACGGTGCCGGGACCGATGCTGGACTTCTGCGGCTTGCCCTTCACCCACTTGTAGAAGCCCTGCCCGGTCTTCTTGCCGAAGTTCTTCGCCTCTACCAGCGACTGCAGCTTCTTCGGTATCGGCGAGCCGGGCTTCGCGAGCTCCTGGCCGACCGCCCAGCCGATGTCGAGGCCGACCATGTCGGCTAGCTCGATCGGACCCATCGGCATGCCGAATTCCTCCATCGCCGCATCGATCGTCTCCGGCGGCACGCCTTCGTCCACCAGCAGCATCGCCTCCAGCAGGTACGGCGAGAGCACGCGGTTCACGAGGAAGCCGGGCGCCGACTTGCACGGCAGCGGCAGCCGGTCGATCTGGCGCGCGAAGGCCTGCGCCGCCTGCATCACCTCGGGGGAGGTCTGCGGGCCCCGCACGATCTCCACCAGCTGCATCTGCGACACCGGGTTGAAGAAGTGGATGCCGACCAGGCGCTCGGGCCGTTCCAGCACCCCCGCCAGGTCCTGCAGCGGGATGCTGGAGGTGTTGGAGGCGAGGATCGCGCCGGGCTTCATGCGCGGCTCGACCTGCGCGAACACCTTGCGCTTCACCTCCGCGTTCTCGACGATCGCCTCGATCACCAGGTCGGCCTTGGCGATGCCGCTGCCGGCGACGTCGGGAATCAGCCGGTCCATCGCCGCCTGCACCAGGTGCGGTTGCTTGAGGCGCTTCGTGAAGAGGTCGGCCGCGCGCTTGACCGCGGGCGAGATGCGCTCGGGGGCCAGGTCCTGCAAGGTGACGGTTATGCCGCGCAGCGCGCACCACGCCGCGATGTCGCCGCCCATGGCGCCCGCGCCGATGACGTGGAGATGCGCGATTGGGCCCCGGGCCATTGCGGCGGTTGCCGCGCCCGGGGCGACGGCGCTCGTCATCCCGGAGGCTGCACTCGCAGCGGTGGTCCGGGATCCAGGGTTCTCCTTCCCCAGTGCCTTCAAGCGGTCCTGCAATCCGAAGATGCGGATGAGATTCTTCGTCGTGGGATGGGCGGCGAGGCTCGCCATCGACGCCGGATGCTCACGAGGCACGTTGCGGACATCGCCGCCGAAATCCTTCCACAGATCGATGATCGCGTACGGCGCGGGATAGTGATCACGTCGCGCCTTCTCGGCGACCTTCTTGCGCGACATGCTCGCCACCAGCGAGCGAACGCCGGGCCAGTTGGTGACCGCGGCGACGAGCGGTGGCGAATGCCGCGACGGCGGATCGAGCAGCAGCTTGCGCGCGGCGTTCTCGAAGTGGCGCCGCGGCGTCACCGTATCCACGAGGCCGAGCTTCTTGGCGCGCCGGCCATCGACGCTGCGCCCGGTGAGCATGAGGTCGAGCGCGTTGGCCGCGCCGATCAACGGCGGCATGCGCTTGGCGCCGCCCCAGCCGGGAACGATGCCGATCAGCACCTCGGGCAGGCCCATCCGCGTCTTGGGGCCGTCGTCCATCACGCGATAACGGCAGGCGAGCGCGAGCTCGGTGCCTCCGCCCATGCAGAAGCCGTGCACCAGGGCGAGCGTCGGGAAGGGCAGCGCCGCGACGCGGTCGAACACCTCGTTGCCGAGCACCGTGAAGGCCATCGCCTCCTCGGCGTCCTTCAATCGCGTGAATTCCTCGATGTCCGCGCCCGCCGCGAAGCCGTTGTCCTTGAGGGATTGGATCGCCAGGCCTTTGGGCGGCATCGACACCAGGTGATCGCACACCTGGCCGAGCTCGCGCAGCGCCTCGCTGGAAAAGGTGTTGGTGGTGCTGCCTTCGCGGTCGAAGGCGAGCCAGGCGAGGCTGTCCGCGTCGACGGTGAGCTTCCAGTGCTTCAGTTGCATCATTTCTTCTTTCTTATGTACAGCGTCTTTTCCACGTCGGCGACCACCGTGCCGCCCGCGTCCACGATCTCGACCCTGAATACCGGCTCGAATTTCGCGCCCCCCTCGGTGCGCTGGCGAGCCTCGGCGATGCGCTCCTCGGCAATCTCGAAGCGCGCCGTGACGGTGCCGCGCGCGGGCCTGAGGAAGCGGACTGTCCCCTGCTTGTCCCAGACGAGGTAATCGGGACCCAGGTTCTTCATCATCATCACCATGAAGAACGGATCGGTCATCGCGAACAGCGACCCGCCGAAGTGGCTGCCGACGTAGTTTCGGTTGAGAAGCCGCATGCGCAGCTCCACGGTGGCGGAGCGGAAGTCGGGTGCGATCTCGCGCACGCGAATGCCTGCGCCGCGGAACGGCGGCCAGACGTTGAGGAGGCGCCTTATGCCGGTAGCGCCGAACTCGATGCGCGTAAGGAATCCCTGGGACATGGAAATTGGGTCCCCGCCTACGCGGGGACGACGAGTATCAAGCGGGGACGACGATTATCAAGCGGGGACGACGATTATCAAGCGGGGACGACGATTATCAAGCGGGGACGACGATTATCAAGCGGGGACGACGA
>JBKJTM010000219.1:0-4029 GCA_046590805.1 Usitatibacter sp. | reverse complement strand
GCAGGCCGTGCCGGTGACCCGCCCTCCCTATCGCTTGCAGCGAGGCTGCGCGAGCTGGCCCTTCCCGTCGGCCGCCTGAAGACCGGCACACCGCCGCGCATCGACGGCCGCACCATCGACTTCTCGCGACTCACCGAGCAGCCTGGCGATCATCCCGCGCCGGTTTTCTCCTTCATGGGCACGCGGGAAATGCATCCCCGCCAGGCGAGCTGCTGGATCACGCACACCAACGAGCGCACCCACGACATCATTCGCGCCGGCCTCGACCGCTCGCCGATGTTCACCGGCGTGTTCGAGGGCGTAGGCCCGCGCTATTGCCCGTCGATCGAGGACAAGATCCACCGCTTCGCCGGCAAGAGCTCGCACCAGATCTTCCTCGAGCCCGAAGGGCTCACCACGCGGGAGTTCTATCCCAACGGGATCTCCACCAGCCTTCCCTTCGACGTGCAGCTCGCGCTGGTGCGCACTATTCCCGGGTTGGAGAACGCCCACATCCTTCGGCCGGGTTACGCGATCGAGTATGACTACTTCGATCCCCGCGGGCTTAAGTCGACTCTGGAGACCAAGGCGATCGCCGGCCTCTTCTTCGCCGGCCAGATCAACGGCACCACCGGCTACGAGGAAGCAGCCGCCCAAGGCCTGCTCGCAGGCATTAACGCCGCGCTCCACGCCCGGGCGGAATCCGGCTGGTGCCCGCGCCGGGATGAGGCGTACCTCGGGGTGCTCGTGGACGATCTCATCACTCGCGGTGTTTCCGAGCCCTACCGGATGTTCACCAGCCGCGCGGAATACCGGTTGCAGCTCCGTGAGGACAACGCCGATGCTCGTCTCACCGAGGCCGGCCGAAAGCTCGGCCTGGTCGACGATGCTCGCTGGCGCGCATTCTGCGACAAGCGTGAGGCGGTTGAGCGGGAGACGGGGCGCATCAAAGCCGCATGGGCACATCCGCAGCGCATCCCCGCCGAAGAGCAGGTGCGGGTGCTCGGGCAGACGATCGATCGTGAGCACTCGCTCTTTGACCTGCTGCGCCGTCCAAGTGTATGTTATAAAACGATAATAGAGTGGTCCCCGGCACCGACCCCAGTGGCCCCCGAAGTCGGCGAGCAGGTCGAGATTGCCGCCAAGTACGCCGGTTACATCGATCGCCAGAAAGACCAGGTCGTGCGCCAGCTCGGACAGGAGCGAGTGGCCATCCCCGCCGATATGGATTACGCGAGCGTCCGGGGTCTTTCCCGGGAAGCCCAACAAAAGCTCACCGAACAACGCCCCGAAACCGTAGGGCAGGCTTCGCGCCTCCAGGGCATGACACCCGCCGCGATCTCCCTCCTCCTCGTCCACCTCAAGCGCCGGGGAGTCCCGGTGCGCATCGACCAGAGCGCATGAACGTCCAACCCCAGCTCGTGCAGGGCCTCGCCGCCATGGGCGTTACGCTCGACGCGGCATCGATGGAGCGCGCGCTTGCGCACCTGCAACTGATCGCCAAGTGGAATCGCGTCCATAACCTCACTGCCGTGCGCGAGCCCGAGCAGATGGTGGTGGTGCACCTGCTCGACAGCCTGTCGCTGCTGCCCCACCTGGGAGCCGCGCGCACGCTCATCGATGTCGGGTCGGGCGCGGGATTCCCCGGGATTCCGGTCGCGATCGCGCGCCCAGACCTGCGGGTGACACTGCTCGATTCCAGCCACAAGAAGGGCACGTTCCTCGAGCAAGCGCGCACCGAGCTTGGTCTCGTGAACGTCGAGGTCGTCTGCGAACGCGTCGAGCAGTACCAGCCCGAGGGCGGATTCGACGTGGTGGCGTCGCGGGCGTTCGCGGACCTCGCCGACTTCGTCGCGCAGGCCAAGCACCTGGTGGGGCCCGGCGGGCGAATGCTCGCGATGAAAGGCGTGTATCCGTTCGAGGAGATCGCCCGCGTGCCCGCCACCCATCGGGTCGCCGAGGTGGTGGAGCTCAGCGTGCCGACCCTCAATGCGAAGCGTCATCTGGTGCGAGTCGAGGCCGCCTGAGTGGGGCGCGTCTTCGTCATCGCGAACCAGAAGGGCGGCGTCGGCAAGACGTCGATCGCCGTTAATCTCTCCGCCAGCCTCGCTCACTACGGCCGCAAGGTTCTGCTGGTGGACCTCGATCCGCAAGGCAACGCCACCACCGGCAGCGGCATCGACAAGGGGGCGGCGCAGAAGACGGTCTATGGCGTCGTGCTCGGAGAGCACCCCCTTTCCGAGGCGGTGTTGCGATGCGAAGGCCAATTCGACATCGTGCCCTCGAACCGCGACCTCGCCGGCGCCGAGGTCGAGCTGATCGGGATCGAGCGGCGCGAGTACCGGCTGCGCGACGCGCTCGCCCCGGTCGTTGCCGCCTACGAATTCGTCGTCATCGATTGCCCGCCCGCGCTCAACATGCTCACGGTGAACGGCTTCGCCGCCGCGGACGCGGTCATCATCCCGATGCAGTGCGAGTACTACGCGCTCGAGGGGCTCTCCGACCTGGTGGGAACGCTGCGCAAGGTAAAGCAGAACCTCAACCCCGCGATCGAGATCGAGGCGCTGGTGCGCACGATGTACGACCCGCGCAGCACGCTCACCGTCCAGGTGAGCGACGAGCTGAAGCGACACTACGGCGCCAAGGTGTTCGATACCGTGATTCCGCGCAATATCCGCATCGCCGAGGCGCCCTCCTTCGGCAAGCCGGTGCTGCTGCACGACCGCGCATCCAAGGGCGCGGTCGCTCACCTGCAGTTCGCGCGCGAGCTGCTCGAGCGCAACGGGTTCGAAGTCCGCGAGCCGGTGGACGCATGACGCGCCACAAGGGCCTTGGCCGCGGACTGGACGCCCTTCTGGGAGGCAGCAGCACGCGCTCGCCCGAGCAGGAGGAGTTGGCCCAGCTGCCTGTGGCGTCGCTCCGGCCGGGCAAGTACCAGCCGCGGACGCGAATGGACGAAGCCTCCCTAGCCGAGCTCGCCGACTCCATCAAGGCGCGCGGCGTGATCCAGCCGATCATCGTGCGCACTGTCGGAACCTCGCAATACGAGATCCTCGCGGGGGAACGCCGCTGGCGCGCGGCGCGCATCGCCGGGCTCGAGCGCGTGCCGGCGGTGGTGCGCGAGGTGCCCGACGACGCGGCGCTCGGCATCGGCTTGATCGAGAACATCCAGCGCGAGGACCTGAACCCGCTCGAGGAGGCCAACGGGCTGAAGCGCCTCATCGTGGAATTCAAGCTCACCCACGAAGAAGTCGCCGGCGCCATCGGCCGCTCCCGCGCCGGCGTCACCAACCTGCTGAGGCTTCTCGAGCTCGCCGGACCGGTGCAGGAGATGCTCCAGGACGGGCGCATCGACATGGGCCACGCGCGCGCGCTCCTCGCGCTCTCGAAGGCGCGCCAGGTGGAAGTGGCCGGCCAGGTCGCGGCGCGGGGGCTGTCGGTGCGTGAGACCGAGCGCCTCGTGAAGCAGGCGATCACCGCCCCGGCCGCGAGCGGGGGCGCCCCGAAGCTCGACGCGGACAGCCGCCGCCTGCAGGAGGAGCTCTCCGAGACTCTCGGCGCCGCGGTGCATCTCAAGCCGCGCAGCGCGAGCAAGGGGTCGGTGGTGATCGACTACTCGAGCCTGGACGAATTGCAGGGGCTGGTGGCGCGGCTGAGGCGCGGCTGACCGCCGCCCGCCACGCAGCGGTGAGTGCCAGCGCTTTTGACGCTCCCGCGGCCAAGCCGATATAATCCTAGGGTTTTTGCTTCGCATCGCATGGTGTTCAAGCCCGGGCCTCGGCCCATCCGCATCGTTCTTCGGTGGCAGCTCATCGCCACGGCGGTTCTCTCGTTGCTGGCAGCGCTCCTGTGGGGTTGGGACGGCGCGTTATCCGCCGCCCTCGGGGGAGCCATCAACGTGCTCGCGGGATGGGTGTACGGCTGGCGGGTTGCGCAGGGCGAGGCGAAGACGGCCGGGGAGGCGCTCCGGACGATGCTAAGGGCAGAGGCGATCAAGATCCTGCTCATCGTCGTCGGGCTCTGGCTGGTGCTTTCGAGTTACAGGGAGAT
>JBKJTM010000179.1:0-11234 GCA_046590805.1 Usitatibacter sp. | reverse complement strand
GCGTCTCATTCGGGGTGCTCCGGGCGAAAAGGGCGATGCGCGATTCTATCGGCGCGCCGGTGGGGGAAACGTTACGGTTTCTCGGTATAATTTTCCTCCGAATGCGTATCCTCCTTTCGAACGACGACGGCTACTTCGCACCAGGACTCGCCGCGCTCGCCGAAGGGCTCGCTCCGCTGGGGGAGATCACGGTCGTGGCGCCCGAGCGCGACCGCAGCGGCGCCTCCAATTCCCTCACGCTCGATCGCCCCCTCGCGCTCGGCCGCGGCCACAACGGCTTCTTCTTCGTGAACGGCACGCCGACCGACTGCGTCCACCTGGCGGTGACCGGTTGGCTCGACTTCGAGCCCGACCTGGTGGTCTCCGGGATCAACAACGGCGCCAACATGGGCGACGACACGCTCTATTCCGGCACCGTCGCCGCAGCGACCGAGGGCTATCTCCTCGGCATCCCGTCGATCGCCGTGTCGCTGGTGGGGCGCGAGTGCACCCACTTCGCCACCGCCGGCCGCGTCGCGCGCGAGCTGGTCGAGCGCCTCGGCCGAGCGCCGTTCGGCGCGCCGGTGCTGCTGAACGTGAACGTTCCAGACGTCCCCTACGAGGCGATCAAGGGGTTCGAGGTCACGCGCCTCGGACGCCGCCACAAGGCCCAGCCGGTGGTGCCGGGGAAGAATCCGCGCGGCGAGACGGTGTACTGGGTCGGTCCCGCGGGCGCGGCGCGCGAGGCCGGGCCGGGCACCGACTTCCACGCCCTGGAACGGGGCTTCGTTTCCGTCACGCCGTTGCAGGTGGACCTCACCCACGGCAACCAGATCCCGCTGGTCGCCGGATGGCTGGAGAAATGAGCGGCCGCGACGGCATCGGCATGACCTCGGGGCGCACGCGCCTGCGCATGATCGAGAACCTGCGCCGCGAGGGCGTGACCGACGAGCGCGTGCTGGGCGCGATGACCGAGATTCCGCGCCACGCCTTCGTCGACGAGGGCATCGCCTCGCGCGCCTATGAGGACGTGTCGTTGCCGATCGGGCACGGGCAGACGATCTCCAGCCCCACGATCGTCGGACTGATGACGCAGATGCTGCTGGCGGTGAAGCCGATGAGCAAGGTCCTGGAGGTCGGCACCGGTTGCGGCTACCAGACCGCGGTGCTCGCCACGCTCGTGAAGGAGGTCTACACCCTTGAGCGCATCGCGCCCCTGATGGACAAGGCGCGGCGCCATCTTCGCGACCTGCGCTTCTATAACATCCGCTACAAGCACGCCGACGGCCATGCGGGCTACCCCGAGGGCGCCCCTTACGATGGGATACTGATGGCGGCATCGGCGACCCACGTCCCCGAAGCGCTCAAGATGCAGCTTGCCGTCGGCGGGCGCATGGTGCTGCCGGTGGGCACCGACGACCAGTGGCTCTACGTGGTCGACCGCAAGGAGAACAGATTCGTGGAACAGAAGTGCGCTGCAGTTCGGTTCGTGCCGTTGCTTCCGGGGCTCGCATGATCGCCCGCGCCTGCGCCTTGCTGGCGACAGCGCTGCTCGCCGCCTGCGCTGCGCGCTCACCTGCTCCGGTGGTGGACCGCGGGCCCCAGCCCGGCCCGCCCCCGGTCGTCGCAGCGCCCACGCCGGCGCCACCCGAGCCCGCCGCGCAGCCGATCCCGACCCATGTCGTGAAGCGCGGCGAGACGCTCGTCGGCATCGCGTTGCAATACGGACTCGATTATCGCGAGCTGGCCGCGTGGAACAACATCGTGAATCCCAACGTGCTCGCGGTAGGGCAGGTGCTGGTGGTCGCGGCTCCCGTGGGGACGAAGCCCTACGCGCCGGTCACCACGCCGCTCGCGATGTCCGGGCCGCCGATCGAGGCGCGGCCGCTGATCAACACGCCCAACGCCAAGGTCGAGCCGCGCGGGCAGAAACTCCCCTATTCGGACCGTGCGCTCGCGCAGCTCTCCTCGCCCGAGCCGGGCGCGCCCGTGCCGGCGCCGGCCCCCGATGTCGCCCCGCCCGCGCCCGTTGCGCCGCCCACGCACGCGGAGCCCGAGAAGCCTGCGGGCACCGACCGCGAGGACGTGGACTGGATGTGGCCGGTGAAGGGCAAGGTGCTGGCCGCGTTCACCGAGACGACCAAGGGCGTGGACATCGGCGGCAGGAAGGGCGCGCCGGTGCTGGCGGCCGCCGCGGGCCGCGTCGTCTACGCGGGCGCGGGGCTGCGCGGCTACGGCAAGCTGGTCATCATCAAGCACAACAACACCTGGCTGTCGGCCTACGCGCACAACGACAACGTGCTCGTGAAGGAGCAGCAGGACGTGCGCAAGGGCCAGAAGATCGCCGAGATGGGCTCGACCGACGCCGACCAGGTGAAGCTCCACTTCGAGGTGCGCCGCGCCGGCAAGCCGGTCGATCCGGCGAAGATCCTGCCCGCGATGTAAGGGGACGGACCCCGGTTCTGGCCGTTGCTAAGGGTACGGACCCCGGATTTCGCCGTTGCTAAGGGGACGGACCCCGGTTTTCGCCGTTGCCTGGTTTGGGGTCCGTCCCCGGTTTCAATCGATTCACGAACGCCGTAGGGAACCACACGGAGCGCTCGCCCGCGACGCCCCAGCGCCATTCGGGCGGGAACGGCACCCACACCTCCATCGTCCGTCCCAGGCCCGCGCGCAGGTGGGTGTTGAAGTTGCTCACGCCGACGTAGTCGTCGAGCACCGACATCAGGGCGAGCATCTCCTCCAGGTCCTCGTTGGCCGCGGCTGCGTCCTGCACCGGCGCGCCGAGCGCGCTCTCCAGCGCCTCGCGCTCCCCGGCGCGGGGTTGGCGCTGCACCGAGATCCAGGTCGCCTGGCGGCCCCGCAGCGCCTGAGCGAAGTCCGCGGGCGCGAGTTCCTTCAGCTGCCTTGCGATCGGCCCGGGCGCCACGGTGCCGGCCCGCCAGGTGAGGCCCACGCGCTGCGCATCGGCCGCCGCCGGGAATCGCTCCCCGAGGCGATGCACGCGGTCCTGCAACGCCGTGAGCCGCAGCGGCGGGGGAAACGCATCCGGGTCATGGGCATCGAGGGACCACGGCAGGTCGCCGGCGAAGATCGCCTCGCGGCCCGGCGTCGCGACGTACTCGGACGAGAATCCCAGCTCGAAGACACCGGTGCGCTCGAGCATCCCATGCAGGCGCGCGTCGCCCTGGAAGGCGAGTCGCGCCCCACGCCGCACCAGCTCGGGCGCGAAGCGCAGGAAGAAGAGCACGTCGCCGATGCCCTGCTCGGAGCGCAGCACGATCTCGCGGCCGGCGAGCGAGGCTTCGAGCTGCGCCTGGGTGGCGCTCGGCATGTGCGCCGTCACCCCCTGGGCGACGAGCCGCCAGCGGTATTGCTCCCAGGCCTCGCGGAAATGGCCCAGCGCCAGCAGGGCGCGGGCGAGGTTCTGGCGCGCCGCGGCGAAGCGCGGCTCGCGCAGGATCGCGGCGCGATAGCTCTCGACCGCATCGTCCCAGCGCTCGAGCGACTCGAGCGCGAGGCCCATGTTGTTGTGGGCGGCGAACCACCCGGGGTCCATCTCGAGGGTGCGTCGATAGCAGGCGATCGCCTCATCCTGGCGGCCGGTGTCGCGCAGCAGCAGCCCGAGGTTGTTGTGGAAATCCGCGATCGCGGTGTTCGCGGCGATCGATTCACGCATCAGGCGTTCGGCCTCGACGAGGTCGCCGCGGTGCCAGGTCGTCATGCCCAGATAGTGGGTCGCGATGGCGTTGCCCGGCTCCAGGGACAGCGCCTGCCGGTAGAGGCGCTCCGCCTCGTCGACCCGCCCCTGCTGGTGAAGCTGCAGCGCGCGCTGCACCAGCGCCTGGGCGCTCGGCGCGCCGTCGGAATCGGGCCTGCCGTGGCAGGCCTTGTACCGCAGCCCGCTGCCGCAGGGGCAGGGCGCGTTGCGCGGCACCGGGGCGGTCGTAGTCATGCCGCGCGGAACTCCCGCACGCGCCGGGCGAGTTCGCGCACCTCTTCCCGCGAGGCGCCGTTCCCGTAACGGGCCGCGACGTAGCGCGAGGTGATGTCCTCGACCATCGTCGCCAGCTCGGGCCGCGCCTGCCGCACGCGCGCGAGGAAATCGAGCGGGCCCTCGTGCGGCGCGCGCGCGAGCCCCGCCACCGCGAGCTTGCGGCAGAAGCGATTCCAGGCGACCAGCGAGGCCTCGCGTCGCGGCGGCCGGTCGCGCACCAGCAGCCCCAGCGTGATCACCCCGCCCACCGCGAAGGTGATGACCACCAGCCAGAAGCCGAGCGTGCGCCAGTCGATCCCGGCGAAACCCATCTGCGAGAAGAACTGCCGCTGGCGGTCCATGTTGTAGCCGACCACCCACTGGTCCCACTGGCTGTTCAGCATCTGCCAGGCGAAGCGCATCTGCGCGAGGAGGCCGAAAGCGTCCGCGGCGATGAGCGAGGAGACCACGCCGATCGGGCCGAGCGCCGCGTTGACGCCGCCCTCGATGCGCAGCGGCGACACCGACGCCGTGGGATCGATGCGCACCCAGCCCTCCTCGGCAACCCAGATCTCCGCCCAGGCGTGGGCATCGGCCTGGCGCACGATGAGCTCGTTGTTGAGCGGGTTCACTTCACCGCCCTGGTAGCCGGTGACCACCCGCGCCGGGATGCCGGCGGCGCGCATCAGCAGCACGAAGCTTCCGGAGTAATGCTCGCAGAACCCCTGCTTCGAGCTGAACAGGAAGTCGTCGTAGGGATGGGTGCGGTCGAGGATCGGCGGCTCGAGCGTGTAGGTGTATCCGGCGCTGGCGAAGTGCCGCGAGGCCTTGCCGAGGATCGCCCGCGGGTCCGGGTTTTCAGCGGCCCACTGTCGGCCGAGCGCGACGGTGCGCGGGTTGCGCGAATCGTCGAAGCGCAGGTTGTTGGCGAGCGCCGGCTGGCTGGCGCGCTGGCCATACTGGTAGCGAAGGTAGGACGTCACCTCGTAGCGCAGGCGCTCGTTCACCGGGCGGTGCGAGCGCAGCTGCAGGTCCGAGAGCACGTTGGAGCGCGGCGGCAAGCCGCCCGGCACGTCGAGGGCGAAGAGCCACGTCTTGTTATGCGGCTCGAGCGTCACCGCATAGCGCGCAGGGCGCTCGCGAAGGGTGTGGCCGAGGTTGCCCTGGCCGATGAACTGCGGCATCCGCCAGGTGGCGCCGTCGAAATCCACCAGCACCGGGCCGCGCCAGTAGAGCGACTGGTACGGCGGCAGCGCGTCCTCGAACTGCACCCGGAAGGCGATCGAGTCGGATTTGATCAGGCTGGCGATGTTGCCCGGCGTCATCGAGTCCGAGAGCCCCGTCTGCCCGGAGCGTGTGTCCTGGGGCAGTGCCCACAGCGGCCCCTGGTTGCGGGGGAAGAGGATGAAGAAGGCGATCATCAGCGGCAGCGCCTGCACCAGCAGCGCGCCCGCGGGCCGCAGCCGCTCCATCACCGTGGGCGTGCGCCCCTGGTGGTTGAAGCCGACCAGCGTCGCCACGAAGATCCACACGCACGCCAGCATGTAGATGCCGAGCGGGATCGTCTGCGAGAAGAGGAAGTTGGTGACCACCAGGAAGAACCCGAGGTAGATGCTGAGCACGACGTCGCGCTGGCTGCGCATCTCGAGGAGCTTCAACGCCGCCATGATGATGAGGAGCGTGGTGCCCGCCTCGCGGCCGACGATGCGGCCGTAGGTGAGGAAAGTGCCGACGGTAGCGGCGACGGTCACCGCCCACATGAGGGCGCGCGGCGGCGAGCGCAGCGCATACCACGCGATCCACGCGCGCCAGCCCACCACGACGCCGAAGAAGATCGTGACCCAGTTCGGCAGCCGCAGCAGGTGCGGCGCGACCACGAACCCCATGCCCGCCAGCAGCCACAGGATGTTCTTCACGTCCAGGTAGGGCGAGTGGGCGGGCGCGCTCATGCGTTCGGATTGAAGAGGGCGAGCGCTTCGAGGCAGCGCGCGCGGTGCGCCTCGCCGCGCGCGGGACGGATCACGTTGCCCGGCAGCCTCAGGCCATAGCTCTGCCCGAAACGATCGGCCTGCAGTACCCAGTGGCAGAGGATCGACAGGCGCGACTCGATGTCGGCCGCGCGTGCCTGGTCCAGGTCGAGCCAGAGCTCGCTCGATGCGGTGGCGCTGAACTCCTTGGTGAGCAGGCCCTGCTCGCGCGCGAGCGCCTTCCACGCGATCTGCTTGGGCGTGTCGCCCGCGCGGTAGGCGCGGAGCATGTTGAACTCCTCGTCACCGGCGACCGGGATGCCTTCCTCGGAAGCGCTGCGCGACTGCGCGGGCGGTGTGCCCCCGGCCGGATCCGGGCGCGGATAGACCACGACCGCCATGCCGAAGTCGACATAGGACCAGGCATGGAAGAGGCCCACGGGGTAGCGGGTGAAGACCTCGAGCCGGCCGCAATGCACCATGCCGCGCCGCGCGGCGACCAGCGGCATCACCAGCGGCGCCACGTCGCCCGCCACCACGTCGGCGTACACCGGCTCGTCGCCGCGGCGGCGCGCCGCGACCGAGAAACGCGTCTGCGACAGCGTCTCCGCGGTCACGGTGAAGTGCGCCGTCTCTCCCGCGAACACCGGCTCGCAGCGGCCGGGGCGGATGCGCAGGTGCGCGAGGTTGCGCCACGTGTGCAGCATCGCGACACCCGCCATGCTGCCCAGCAGGAACGTGAGCACGAAGCCGAGGGAGAGCGAATAGTTGATCGACGAGAGCAGCAGGATCAGCAGGGTGAAGGCGAAGAAGTAGCCCTGCTTCGTCGGCAGGATGAAGATGCGCCGCTGGACCAGGGTGACCGGGGGAATTTCCGGCGCATTCAGGCGGAAGATCCGGTCGGAGATCGATTGGCGCAGGTTGGCGAGCAAGGCCCGGCGCCCGCGTTACGGAATCGGCACGCCGTTGATGAGCTCCTTGGCGGCGTCGAAGCTTCCCTTCACGGCGTCCGCGTTGCCGTGCAGCCGGTGGCCGACCACCGAGGCAAGGATCGCCTGCACGTCCTCCGGCAGCACCTGGCGGCGGCCCTCCATCATCGCCCACGCTTGCGCGGCGCGCAGGATGGCCACGCCCGCCCGCGGCGAGAGCCCCTGGGTGAAGCGCGGCGAGTGGCGCGTGAAGTTGATGATCTGCTGCACGTAGTCGAGGAGCGCGTCGGAGACCTGCATCTGCGGCACGCCGGCTTGCAGCTCGAGCAGCTGCTCGGAAGTCATCGCGGGCTTCAGGTGCGCGATCATGTCGCGCCGCTCGGCCCCGCGCAGGAGCTCGCGCTCGGCCTTGGCGTCGGGATAGCCCAGGTTGATGCGCATCAGGAAGCGATCGAGCTGCGACTCGGGCAGCGGGAACGTGCCCACCTGGTGCATCGGGTTCTGGGTGGCGATCACGAAGAACGGCTCCGGCAGCGGGCGCGTCTCGCCCTCGGCGGTCACCTGGTGCTCCTCCATCGCTTCAAGCAGCGCGCTCTGCGCCTTGGGGCTCGCGCGGTTGATCTCGTCGGCGAGGATGATCTGCGCGAAGATCGGGCCGGCGTGGAAGCGGAAGCTCGAGGTCTCGCGGTCGAAGATCGCCACACCGATGATGTCAGCCGGAAGCAGGTCGGAGGTGAACTGGATGCGCTGGTAGTCCAGGCCCAGCAGGCGCGCGAGCGTGTGGGAGAGGGTGGTCTTTCCCACGCCCGGTACGTCTTCGATGAGGAGGTGGCCCCGCGCCAGGATGCACGCCATGGCGAGGCGGATCTGGCGTTCCTTGCCGAGGATCACCTCGCCCGCGGCGGACACCACCGCTTCGATCGGGCCCGAGGCAAGGCGGCTGCGGCTATCGAGGAGCATCGAAAAGAGGAACCCTGTCAGTGATTTAAGGGTCCATTCTACAGCCCCGGTAAAGCGGTCAAATTACCTAAAGCGTGAGAGTTCAAGGACGACGACTGGGTAATCTGGCCCTTTTGATGGGAAGCATTGAGCTTCGAATGATGTTTGCCCACAATAGTTCTATGCCGGGATTCGCGCCCATGATCCGAAAGCTGGTTTTCGTCCTTTGCTTCGCGCTTGCCGGCCCAGTGGCCGCGCAGAGCGTGCCCGCGGCCAACTACACCGACATGTGGTACGCGGGGGAGTCCCAGTCGGGCTGGGGCATCAGCTTCATGCAGCACGCCAGCGGCCAGGTGTATGCGGTCTGGTATCACTACGACCCGCGCGAGCCCGATGCCGCTAGCGGCCAGTTCAAGCCGCTCTGGCTGGTGATGGCGGGGCAGAACCGCTGGACCACGCCGACGTCGACCACCGGGCAGGTCTACGTGACCAACGGGCGGCCCTTCTCGCAGCCGGGATCCAGCACCAGCGTCACCGCGGTGGGTACCTTCACCTTCAATTTCTCCAGCGGCTCCGCCGGCACCTTCACGTACAACATCGCGCCTCCCTCCGGGCTCGCCTCGACCGATCCGGCGTTCAACCTGCCGACGCTCTCCGGCTCCAAGTCCATCGTCCGGCAGGGGTTCTGACCTGTCGACCGCGCTTCTCACGCATGCGGACTGCACGCTCCATGAGATGGGCGATGGGCATCCGGAGAGCCCGCAGCGGCTGAAGGCCGTCCTGCGGGCGCTCGAGGATTCGGGTCTCGCGGCGAGACTCACCCGGGTCGAGGCGCCGCTCGCGCAGCGCGCGCAGCTGGAGCGCGTGCACGCGCCCGAGCACGTTGAGCAGGTCTTCGGCGCCGCGCCGTCGAAGGGCTACGCGTACCTGGACCCCGACACCTCGATGAACCCCAGGTCGCTCTCGGCGGCGCTGCGTGCCGCCGGGGCGGTGGTGAAGGCGACCGACATGGTGATGTCGGGCGAGGTGAACAACGCCTTCTGCGCGGTGCGCCCGCCCGGCCACCACGCGACGCCGAATCGCCCGATGGGCTTCTGCATCTTCAACAACGTCGCCATCGGCGCCGCGCACGCGCTCGAGGAACATGGGCTCGCGCGGGTCGCGGTCCTCGACTTCGACGTGCACCACGGCAACGGCACCGAGGATGCATTCCGCGACGATCCGCGCGTGATGCTGTGCTCGACCTTCCAGCACCCCTACTATCCCTACAGCGGATCCGACTCCGGCAACGCCCACATCATCAACACGCCCTTGCCCGCGATGACCGACGGCCGGGGATTCCGCGCGGCGGTGGATCGCGACTGGCTGCCCGCCCTCGAGGCCTTCAAGCCGCAGATGGTGTTCGTCTCGGCGGGCTTCGATGCGCACCAGGACGACCCGCTCGCCTACCTCAAGCTCTGCGACGAGGACTATCGCTGGGTCACCGAGAAGCTGGTCGAGGTGGCCGGCCGCCACGCCGAGGGGCGCGTGGTCTCGACCCTCGAAGGCGGCTACAACACCGATGCGCTCGGCCGCTGCGTGGTCGAGCACGTGCGGGTGCTCGCGCAGTAACTCAGTCGCCGACCGGGGTCGCGGGGTCCACGGCGCTAGCCGATATCTCGAAGCGCTTCGCGCGCGATCTCGGTGCGCTTCGCGCCCGGCTGCGCGTGGATGGCGAACACGATCGTGCCGTCAGGGAGCCGGCGGTGCCACCGGGACAACGGGGATTTACTGCGCGCGGCCGAACAGCTTCGGCGTGATGCCGATCAGGCTCCAGTTGCGGTCGCGGATGGCGGTATGGATGAGGCCGCGATAGCGCATCGCCTGGGTGTACGCCCAGGGAGAGGCGAGGAAGTTCTGGTACAGCTCCTCGAAGTTCGCCGAGTTGCAATAGCCGCCGTACGCGCAGGCCATCATCGGCTCGCGGTGGAACTGGCTGCAGTCCAGGCCCACGTCGCACGCCACCAGCGAGAAGCCGCCGAGGAAGGCCGAGGGCTCGGGCGTCTCGCCATTGGGGCCTACGCGAAGGTTGGCTGACTGCCGCGCGAGGTATTCGCCGACGATCAGCAACGCCTCGGGGTCGCGCGTCTCCAGGAGGCCGATCAGGCGCGAGAGGTCGTCGTTCGTCTGGCGTGCGACCTGTGCCGGCTCCGGGTTGGCGCGGCTCGTGCCCGCGTTGCCCTTGCTGATCTCGGCCGTGACGATGCGCGCCTGAGCGCGCGGGTCGCCCTGCAGCGCGGCGGCGTGGTAGAGGTCCTCGATGTCCTTGGGCGAGATCTTCGAATTCTGGAAGCCGAGGCAGCGCTGCGTGTTGTCCACTGCGTCGTAGGCCGCGATGCGTTTCGCGTTGAGCGCGTCGCCCACGGGCAGGCTCGCCAGGAACTGGCGCTTCTGCTTGGCGCTGTGGGCCGCCAGGTCGTCGTTGATGTTGGTCGCGAACTGGCATTCCTCGAGCGCCTTGGCGAGGTGATAGCGCTCGTCGCCGGTGAGATCCCCGCGGCGAGCGGAAAGGTTTTCCGCGAAGCCCTTCAGGTCGCGCGCGGCGCGAAACTCCAAAGCCACCGGGGACATCTTCGAGGGCTCCGCGCGAGGGATCGGCGCGGGCAGGCTCCGGAGAGGTTTCGGCGCGGTTTCGGAGGCGACGGGGAAGAGGCTCGCGAGGCGTTCGCGGGGCTCCACGGCGGCCCGCTGCGGGACCGACTCATCGGGGGCGGCGGAAACGACTCCGGTGTACTTGCTCGCGATCAGGACCCCGTAGGCGACGAGCGAGGCCAGGCCGATGGCCGTTAGGCGGTTCATGGAAGGGGAGTTTCCCGAAAAAACGTCATCTCGTCAATGATTTGGTTCTAGTGATGGAGGATTTTCGACAGGAACTGCTGCGCCCGGTCGGATCGCGGGGTGCCGAAGAACTCGTCGCGGGTGCAATCCTCGACGATCTGGCCCTGGTCCATGAAGATCACGCGGTGCGCCACGGTGCGCGCGAAACCCATCTCGTGAGTGACGCACATCATCGTCATGCCCTCCCGGGCGAGCTGCACCATCACGTCGAGCACCTCGTTGATCATCTCCGGATCGAGGGCGGAGGTGGGCTCGTCGAACAGCATCGCGATCGGGTCCATGGAGAGCGCGCGCGCGATCGCCACGCGCTGCTGCTGCCCCCCGGAGAGCTGCCCGGGGTACTTGTCCCGGTGCGCGGCGAGGCCCACGCGGTCGAGGTACCTGTGGCCCCGCTCCATCGCCTCGTCGCGGCCGCGTCCCAGGACCTTCACCTGGCCGATGGCGAGGTTGTCGGCGACCTTCATGTGCGGGAAGAGCTCGAAGTTCTGGAACACCATGCCGATGCGCGAGCGCAGCTTCGGCAGGTCGGTTTTCGGGTCGTGCACCGGCACGCCGTCGACCGTGATC
>JBKJTM010000541.1:0-6475 GCA_046590805.1 Usitatibacter sp. | reverse complement strand
GATCCGTCGGCGTTCGAGTAGATCTCGCTCATGGTCCACAAGTGGAAGACGCCATGCGCCGCGCCCGCAGCGAGCCCGAAAAGTGCGACGACCAGCCGTGCGAACGTTCCCATGTGTGCCTCCCTGGAAGGACATCCCGACGGAACTCTCCGTGGGGGTTGAAAAAAGTGTGAAGCAAGCCGATAAGCGGGATTCTGTTACAGCCCTTGCGAGCTATGACGGCCATTCCTCTAGGCCCTGCGTTGCCGCAGGGCTCGAGCCACCTACCCGCAGACTCAGTGGGCCACGTCGACGTCTGCCTATTTGGTGTTGCTCCGCGTAGAGATTGGCCGTTTCACCCCCAGGCTTGCTTGGTGGGACACAACCGCGATGAAGCCACGGTGGTCCCGCAAGCCTGGGACTCGTCTCTGTTCCTCTAATCCTCGCCTCACGGCGGACGGGAGTTACCCGCTACGCTGCCCGATGGAGTCCCGACTTTCCTCTGTGCGACAAGAATGCAGTGGCACAGCGACCGTCTGGCTTGCTTCACCTCGTCATTTTACGCTCACTCGGCCTTGATCCCGGCGTCGCGGATCGCCTTCGCCCATTTCGCCGTCTCCGCCCGCTGAAACGCGGCGAACGACTCGGGCGTCGTCGCGACGAACTTCGCGCCCTCCGTCTCGAGGCGCTTCTGCACCTCCGGTGAGCTCATGATCTTCTGCACCTCGCTGTTCCAGCGCGCCACGATCTCAGGCGGCGTGCCGGCGGGGGCGAAGAGGCCGATCCAGTTGCTCACCGCGAATCCCTGCACCGACTCGCCGATGGTGGGCACCTCGATCGCCGGCGTGCGCGCGGGGCCGAGGACGGCGAGGGCCCGCAGGCGCCCGCCCTTCACGTGCGGCAGCACCGTCGGCATGGTGGCGAAGATCATCTGCACCTGGCCGCCGAGCACGTCGGTGATCGCGGGCGCATTGCCCTTGTAGGGAACGTGCACGATGTCCACGCTGGCCATCGACTTGAAGAGTTCGCCCGCGAGGTGGCTGGTGGTGCCCATGCCCCCGGAGGCGTAGGAGAGCTTGCCCGGCTGCGTCTTGGCGTACGCGATCAGCTCGGGGACGCTCTTCACCGGCAGGGCCGCATTGACCACCAGCAGGCCCTCGGCGTCCAGCACGTGCGCGACGGGCACGAAGTCCTTCAGCGGATCGAACGGGACCGACTTCATCAGGAACGGGTTGATGGCGTGGGTGCCGATGTTTCCGATCACCAGGGTGTAGCCGTCGGGCGGCGATTTGGCCACCGCGTCGGCGCCGATGTTGCCGCCGGCGCCGGGCTTGTTCTCGACCACCACTGGCTGGCCCCACGTCTCCGCTAGCTTCTGCGCGATCACGCGCCCGAAGGTGTCGGCGATACCGCCCACGGCGAACGGCACCACGATCTTCACCGGCTTGCTGGGGTAGGGCTGCGCCTGCGCCGCGGCCGCCGCCGCGAGGAATACGAGGCCCACCAGGGCCGAAATCGTGCAACGCATCATGGTGTCCCCTCGTGGTCAGCCAGCTGCCGATAATAATTGGTGTCGGAGTCGATTTTGAAAAATTGGTGTCGGAGTCAATTATTTTTCCCTCGGACCCTTGCTTCGGAAGTGTTTCGCGTCATCGTAGAAGGGCTCCTGCTCGTTGGCGGGATGCCAGCCCGGGACGCCTAGCACCGGCATCGGCGGCAGGGTCTTGGGGGAAGGAAAATTGGCTGCGTGGGCGAAGTGGCGCGCGGCCCACGTATCGACCTGCTCGAGTTGCTCCGCCATCGGCGCGGATGGAAAGGGGTGGCCGACCGGGACGAGCAGTGTCTTGGCGACCATGCCGATGTAGGGCGCGAGCGATTGCTCATAGCAGGCATGGCCGAAAGCGAGGAAGCGGGTAGTTGCCAGCAGCTCCGCCCGCCGCTCCCAGAAGAGCTCCTTCCAGCGGAAGTCGGCGATCAGGCGATGCATCTCGGGCGAGGACGACGCGACGATCACGCCGCCCTCGTCGAAGAGCGTCAACGCGTCGCGCGCGGGGCTGCGATGCCGAGCCTCGGCCTCGCCGCCACCTTCCAGGATCGCCGCATGCTGCGCGTTGATCGCCGCCTTCGCCCGCGGATAGGTGAGCCATACCAGCGCGTTGAAGAGGTCGTGCCAGCTCTCGCGCCGGGTCTCGACCTCGCCGGTCGCGGCGATGCGAGCCTCGTAATGAGGACGGTGGCGCTGCGTGGGGTCGCGCGGAGCGACGAAGCGAAGCGGCATTCCGCGGCAGTTGCGGACATCCGCCGCCAGCCGGTTGAGGTCCGCGTGACCGGGCCAGCTTTCGCGAGGCAGGCACGCGATCGCCGGCTGCAGCGGCGCGTAGATCGGGGCCGCGAGACGCCCTGCGGCCTCGACCCAGTCCATGGATCAGCCAGCGAGGCGCCAGCCGAGCTTCTGCCCCGCGCGCAGCGGCACCACGGTCCCGGTACCAAAGGGATACTCGTCGGGCACCACCCACTCGGCCCTCTCCAACGTCACGCGGCCGGTGTTGCGCGGCAGGCCGTAGAAGTCCGCGCCGTGATGGCTCGCGAACGCCTCCAGCTTGTCGAGCGCATTGGCCGCCTCGAACGCCTCCGCATACAGCTCGAGCGCCGCGTGCGCCGTGTAAATCCCCGCGCAGCCGCAATCGCTTTCCTTGGTGTTGCGTGCGTGCGGCGCGGTGTCCGTGCCGAGGAAGAACTTGGGATTGCCGGACGTCGCCGCCTTCACCAACGCGCGGCGGTGCGGCTCGCGCTTCAGCACCGGCAGGCAGTAGTGGTGCGGCCGGATGCCGCCGGCGAAGAGCGCGTTGCGGTTCATGAGGAGGTGGTGCGCGGTGATCGTGGCGCCCACGTTCTCCGGCGCCCGCTCGACGAACGCGGCGGCCTCGTGGGTCGTGATGTGCTCGGCAACGATCTTCAACTTCGGGAAGCGTTTCACCAGCGGTCCCAGCGTGCGGTCGAGGAACACCGCCTCGCGATCGAAGACGTCGATCTCGGCATCGGTCACCTCGCCATGGACGAGGAGCGGAAGGCCCGCGGCCTGCATCGCCTCCAGGGCCGCGTCGCACTTGCGGATGTCGGTCACGCCCGAATCGGAATTGGTGGTCGCGCCTGCGGGGTAGTACTTCACCGCACGCACGACGCCCGAGGCCCCGGCACGCTCGATCTCGGCCGCGGCGGTGTTGTCGGTGAGGTAGAGGGTCATCAACGGCTCGAAGGCAGCGCCCTTGGGCAGCGCCGCCAGGATTCGAGCGCGGTACTCCAGGGCCTGGGCGAGGGTCACCACCGGCGGCCGCAGGTTCGGCATCACGATGGCACGGGCGAATTGCCGGGCGGTGGCCCCGACCACCGCGGCCATCGCCTCCCCGTCGCGGAGGTGCGCGTGCCAATCGTCCGGCCGCGTCAGGGAGATCTTCTGCATCCGGCCATTATAGGAAATCGACTCCGACACCAATTATTAAATCGACTCCGACACCAATTATTTCTTCAGCGACAGCGCCAGGGGGTAGAGGTCGTTGCGCTTGGCGCCGGTCAGCTTGACCGCCAGGGCGACGGCCTGCTTGAGGGGGAGCTCGGCGAGGAGGGTTTCCAGGAGCGCCCTGGGATCGAGGGCGGGGGTGTCATCGACCGGACGGCCCTCGACCACGAGCACGAACTCGCCGCGCTGGCGGTCGGGATCGGCCTCGATCCAGGCGCGGGCATCGGCCAGCGGAATGCGGGCGATGGTCTCGAAGCGCTTGGTGAGCTCGCGGGCGATGACCACGTCGCGCGCGCCCAGGGCGGCATGCAGATCGGCCAGGGTATCGGCGAGGCGATGCGGCGCCTCGAACAGAGCGACAGCCCAGGGACCGGCAGCGAGCGAGGCTAGCCGCCGCTTGCGTTCCGCCCCCTTCACCGGCAGGAAGCCCGCGAACACCACGCCGTCGAACTCGAGCCCGCTCGCGGACAAGGCGGTCGTCAGGGCGGAAACCCCAGGAATCGGAAACACCGCCAACCCCGCGGCGCGAACCACCGCCACCACCAGCGCGCCCGGGTCGCTCACCCCCGGGGTGCCGGCATCTGAAACCAGCGCGACCGATTTTCCCTGCGAAATCCAGCCGACCACCCGCTCGGCCGAGCCGCGCTCGTTGTGGGCATGCAGCGCCACCAGGCGGGCGGAGATGCCGTAGTGAGTAAGAAGTGCGCGCGTGTTGCGGGTATCTTCCGCGGCAACGACATTGGCCGCGCGCAGCGTCTCCAAGGCACGACGGGTGATGTCGCCCAGGTTCCCTATGGGAGTGGCCACCACATATAATCCGGGTGCCAATGCCGCAACCGTCCCTGCCTCACGCGGCGCCCCGGAGTCCGCAGCCTTTTCAATGTCGCGCTTCACCGCGGTCCTCTTCCTAGCCTTCGCCTCGATGGTGTCGCCGGCATTCTCGGCCGACCCACCCGCGAGCACAACCTCCGCGGCCGACGATATCGATCCGGCGACGGGGCTCGCGCGCTCCACGGTGGGGAGGCCGCTCACCGGCGCGCCCCCGGTCCAGGATCCGAATACCCCCTCCATCCGCACCATGATGCGCACGCCGCACATCGCGCTGCTGATGCCCACCTCCTCGCCCGCGCTGGGCAAGCTCGCCGATGCCGTGCGCCAGGGCTTCACCGCCGCCGCCACGATCGCCGGCCGCCAGGCGCCCACAGTGGTCGCCACCGCCATCGACAACGAGAGCCAGGCGCTGCTCGATGCCTGCCGCCAGTCGCAAGCCGCGGGCGCCCTCCTCGTCGTGGGCGGCCTCACGCGCGACGGCGCCCAGGCGCTCGCCAGCAGCGAGTGTGCGCGCCAGCCGGTCCTCGCGCTGAACGAGGCGAAAGGCGACGGCAACCCGAACGTGTTCAGCATCTCGCTCTCGGTCGAGAACGAAGGGCGCCAGGCGGCGCTCCTCGCCGTCGAGAGCGGGCTGCGCTCGGCGATCGTCATCCACACGCCGTCGGCCATCTCGCGGCGGGTGCGCGACGCTTTCGAGCGCGAGTGGGTGCGCGCCGCGGGCGAGGTCCGCCGCATCCCCTACAGCGGCAACCCGGAGGAAGCGTCGGTGATCCGCGACCGCATCGCCAGCAGCCGCGGCGACATGGTGTTCCTCGCGCTCGACTCGAACGAAGCCGTCGCGGTGCGCCCGTACATTTCCGGGATGCTGCCGATCTACGCCACCTCGCTCGGCGTGAACCCCCGCGGCGATCCGCTCGTCAACCTGGACCTGCAGGGCGTGCGTTATGTGGAGATGCCCTGGTTCATCGCTCCCGACCACCCCGCCGTCATGGTCTACCCGCAGCCCAGGGACCGGGGCAACGTCGAGCAGGAAAGGCTCTATGCCCTGGGCATCGATGCCTTCCGCCTCGCCCTGCTGCTGGTCAAGGGCGGCGAGGCGTCCCCCACGCTGGATGGCGTCACCGGCAAGATCACGCTCGAGCAGGGCAACCACTTCGTGCGCCAGCTTTCCGCGGCGGAGATCGATGGCGGCCGCGTGATCCCGATGCGCGGGCAATGACCTTCATCGCCCATCCCACGCCGGCCCAGGCCACGGGAGGCGCCGCGGAGGATGACGCCGCCGGTTTCCTCGCCCGCCACGGCCTCGAGCTGGTCGAACGCAATTACCGCACGCGGCTGGGCGAGATCGACCTCATCGCCCGCGATGGCGCCACGTGGGTGTTCGTGGAGGTGCGGCTGCGCAAGGATGCGCGTTTCGGCGGCGCGCTCGAGAGCATCACGGCGCGCAAGCGCTCGCGCATCGCCATCGCTGCGCGCCAGTACCTGATGCGCTTCGCGCGCGTGCCCCCCTGCCGCTTCGATGTCGTCTGCATCGAAGGCGGGGAGCCCACCTGGATCCGCGGCGCCTTCGCGCTCGATTCCTGAGGTTAGAATCGGCCATGGACCTCGCCGCACATCTGCGCACCCATTTCGAGGAGGGGATCGAGCTGCGCCGGCGCATGGCGGAGACGATGCCGCAGGAGATCGCGCGCGCCGGCACCGCGCTCGCCGAGGCGCTCAAGTCCGGGCGCAAGGCGCTCGCCTGCGGCAACGGCGGCTCGGCCGCGGACAGCCAGCATTTCGCCGCGGAGATCGTCGGGCGCTTCGAGCGCGAGCGTCCCGGCATGCCGGCGATCGCGCTCACCGTCGATACTTCCGCGATCACCGCGATCGCCAACGACTACGATTTCGACCGCGTCTTCTCGAAACAGGTCGAAGCGCTCGGCCAGGCGGGGGACGTGCTGCTCGCGATCTCCACCTCGGGCAATTCGAAGAACGTGGTGGAAGCCATGAAAGCCGCGCAGGCGAAGGGCATGGTGGTGATCGCCCTCACCGGCCGCGACGGCGGGGCGATGGGCAGGATGCTGTCGCCCCGGGACTTCCACCTGAATGTCGCGCACCCCAGGACCATGCGCGTGCAGGAGGTCCACCTCCTCGCCGTCCATTGCC
>JBKJTM010000512.1:0-13349 GCA_046590805.1 Usitatibacter sp. | reverse complement strand
GTCGTCGAAGCGCATGTGGCACACGCCGCCATACGTCTCGGCCATGCCAAAATTGAGGCAGATCGACTTGGCGTGGCCGATATGCAGGTACCCGTTGGGCTCCGGCGGGAAGCGGGTGCGGATCTTCGCGGGGTCCTGGGGCGCGTTGGCGTGGGTGGGGAGTGGCCCAGGCGTGCCGCCCCACTTGCGCTCGGCGTACTTGCCGCTCTCCAGGTCGCGCTCGATGTGCTGGCGGATGAAGTTGGTGGCGTGGGCGCTCTCGGGCGTCTTCGAGTCGTTGTGCATAAATTGGGCTCCGGGCCATCGCTGCGATTGCAGCGCCCGGAGCGACAGTCCGTTGTGCGGTGCAAAACGCTATTCTGCCACCCTCTCCCTACGGCCCCGCGGAGACGTTGGCCCTACCCCTCGCGAAGACGTTCGCCCTACCGCCCCGCGAAGACGTTGCCCTTCATCTCCTCGTAGACGGCCTGGGGCAGGATCTTCTTCGTCAGCAGCTCCTCCTTGGAACGGTACGGCCGGCCCTTGATGATCGCCCGGGCGCGCGCGGCGTCCACCCCGGGCAGGCGCTCGAACTCGGCGGCCTTGGCTGCATTGAGGTTCAGGCGCAGGTTGCTGGGCTTGGGGGGATCGGCGGCCCAGGCGCTGCAACAGGCCAGGAGGAGGATCGCAGTAGCAAGCGCTTTCATGTCAGGCTCCGGCAGGCGTGGAAAGGCGATTTTCCACCTTTCACCCGGCCGCGGGTGGGAACATACCGGTTGCCCGCAAGCTGTTGACGCGGCAAGCTTTAGTCAACGTCTCTGTCCTTTTTCACGTTGTTGGGATCCATGACCCGATTTCTCTTTTCTGTTCTCGCCGTTCTGGCGTTTTCTTCGGGCTCTGCCCTGGCCGCGGTGAGCGCGGTGCCGGTGACCCCGCAGAGCGTGGGGGTGCTGGGGGGCGAGACGCGCGAATTCGCGGCGCGCTTCTTCGATGCCCTCGGCCGCCCCGCCGTCGGCGAGAGCGTGCAGTTCGTTAACGACGCTTGCGGGATCTTCTCGAATGGCAGCCCGGTGATGAGCACGCGCACCGATGCCACGGGCCTGGCGTCGGTCCAGTTCGTCGCGCGCAACCAGGGGATCACGTGTTGGGTGACGGCGAGTGCGGGCGTGACGGTGCGGTGGGACGTGATTACCTTCACGCTCGGGTTGGTGCACCTGGAGACGCAGCTCACGCCGTCGAAGCCGCGGCCGGGGGAGACCTACACCTTGACGGTGACGCCGATGGCGGGGGCCTATCGGTTGTTCGAGGCGGATGTCATCGCGAAGGTGGTGGCGGGGGACGCTTCGGCTTCCGTTTCCGCGTCGTCGCTCAACAGTGGGCAGGCGGGGACGGTGACGTTTCACGTGACGCCGGATCATCGCGTCGGGGATTACGTGATCGAGCTTTCACATCGCGGCGTTTCCAAGCGCCTGGCGATGGATGCGCCCGATGCGCCGTGGCAGGACATGTGGTGGGGCGGGGTGACGGAGAGCGGCTGGGGCGTGAGCATCGTGCAGCACCGGGATACATTGTTTTCTGTCATCTACGCATACGACGCTTCGGGGCGGCCGACCTGGTATGTGATGCCCGGCGGTTCCTGGAGTGCGGATGGCACTCGGTTTTCCGGTGATTTGTATTCACCTCGCGGCGCGCCTTTCACCGCCTACGATCCTTCGAAGTTCGTTGTCGGCGAATCAGTAGGTCGGGCGAGTCTCAATTTCGTCGCGGGGAGTACGGCGGAGCTGAGCTATACGATCGGGGGCACTTCCGGCTCGAGGATGGTCACGCGGCAAGCGGTCGGACCGGTCGATTCGCCGCCGCTCGCGGTGGATCGCGCCGACATGTGGTGGGGCGGCGCGGCGCAGAACGGCTGGGGCATGGCGATGCTGCAGCAGTACCGCACGCTCTTCGCGGTGTGGTTCACGTACGACGCGGCGGGGTTGCCGACGTGGATGGTGATGCCCGCGGGGTTCTGGCCCGATGCCTCGACCTACGAGGGGCGGGTCTATCGATCGAGCGGCTCGCCGTGGCTCGGGCGGGCCTACGATGCTTCCGCTTTTCGCACGACCGATGTCGGGTTCTTCCAGATGAAGTTCGCGGCGGGCGGGACGGCGACGTTCAACTACACGGTGGATGGCAGAAGTGGCACGATGGGGTTGTCGCGGCAACCGTTTTGAACATGCGCCGATTCTTTTACGCCCTGCTGTTCTTCGCGCTGCTCGCGCCGGGGTGGGTTGCTGCGCAGTTGCCGGGGTTCGGTTTCGAGGGGGTCGAGACCTCGCTCAGGATGACGCCGTACCAGAAGCAGCAGTTCGATGTCGCGGTGACCGCCACCCAGCGCGCGATGATCGCGATCGGGCTGGGCGCGATCCAGGCCAAGTCCCGCATCGCCCAGGAGCTCCTCAAGGACAAGCCCGATCCCGATGCGTTCTTCATGGCGCAGGATGAGATGGTGGAGTTCAGCAAGGGGCACGTGCGCGGCGCGCGCGACGAGTGGCTGCGGCTCTACACGATGCTCGATGAGGACCAGGTGCGCGTTGCCCGGGAGTTCGTCGAGGAGAAGCTGCGGCTCATCGAGCAGGTCGGCGAGGTCGCGATGCGCACGCTCATCGACAGGATGCAGAAGCGCTGACGGGTTACTCACCGTAACCCGGTTCGGGCTGCGATTTGGCAGCCTCATTTCATGATTGCCCGGGTTTTCCTCCACCTGGTGGATCCGGACGCGCCGCGGAAGCTGATGGCCCGCGAGACCACCGATTCCTCCGGGATGGCGCTGAGGAAGGCGCGCGCGCTGCGGGAGGTCTATGCCGGCCTCGATCCGCGCAAGGAGACCATCGTCTATCAAATAATTCGACTCCGACACCAATTTCCAATAATTCACTCCGACACCATTTTCTTGTAGCCTGAGGCGGCACCGCGGCCTAAAAGACAAAACAAACTCGGAGGGGAGCCATGGAAGCACTCAAGACGTCCTCGGACGTTCTGTTCATCCTGCTGGGCGCGATCCTGGTGCTGGCGATGCACGCCGGCTTTGCCTTCCTCGAGCTGGGGACGGTCCGGCGCAAGAACCAGGTCAACGCGCTGATGAAGATCCTGGTGGATTTCGCGATTTCCACCGTGGCGTACTTCTTCATCGGGTATTCGATCGCCTACGGGGTCAACTTCTTTTCCACCGCGGAGGTGCTGGCGCAGAAGGGCGGGTATGACCTCGTCAAGTTCTTCTTCCTGCTGACTTTCGCTGCCGCGATACCGGCGATCGTCTCCGGCGGGATTGCGGAGCGGTTTCGCTTCAATCCCCAGTTGGCCGCGACTTTCCTGCTGGTCGGCTTCCTGTATCCGCTCTTCGAGTGCATCGCGTGGAACCAGGGGCTGGGATTCCAGGGGTGGTTGAAAGCCACGTTCGGCTTCGAGTTCCACGACTTCGCGGGCTCGGTGGTGGTCCACGCGATGGGTGGGTGGATCGCGCTCGCCGCCGTGCTGCTGCTGGGCGCGCGCGCCGGGCGCTATACGAAGGACGGGCGCGTGGTCGCCTTTCCGCCTTCGAGCATTCCTTTCCTGGCGCTGGGCGCGTGGGTGCTGTCGGTGGGCTGGTTCGGCTTCAACGTGATGAGCGCGCAGACGATCGACAAGATCTCGGGCCTGGTCGCGGCGAACTCGTTGATGGCGATGGCGGGCGGGACGCTTGCAGGGCTCGTCGTCGGGCGCAACGATCCCGGCTTCGTGCACAACGGGCCGCTCGCGGGGCTGGTGGCGATCTGCGCGGGTTCGGACGTGATGCATCCGCTGGGGGCTTTGGCGACTGGTGCTGTGGCCGGCGCGATCTTCGTCTGGATGTTCAACTTCACCCAGAACCGCTGGAAGATCGACGACGTGCTGGGCGTGTGGCCGCTGCACGGACTGTGCGGCACGTGGGGTGGGATCGCGTGCGGGATCTTCGGGACGACCGCGATGGGTGGGCTGGGCGGCGTGGCGTTCATCCCGCAGCTGCTCGGGACGCTGCTCGGGGTCGCGATTGCGCTGGTCGGCGGCTTCGCGATCTACGGGGCTTTAAAGGCCACGGTGGGCA
Source organism: Usitatibacter sp. (assembly GCA_046590805.1). GTDB lineage: Bacteria > Pseudomonadota > Gammaproteobacteria > Burkholderiales > Usitatibacteraceae > Usitatibacter. The sequence goes on along the minus strand of JBKJTM010000512.1, from coordinate 9,265 downwards.
TTCGGTTGACACCCGAAGAGGAATTCGACGGCGCCGACATCGCCGTCCACCGCATCAGCGCCACTCCGGAGCGCGACGAACGCGCGTGAAAATTGGTGTCGGAGTCGATTTAATTAATTGACTCCGACACCAATTATTTTTTCGCCTTTTCCTTCGCGGGCGCGGGCTTGGGGGGGACGTAGGCATCGCCGGTGAAGGTGATCTCCGGCGCGATGCGGGCCACGACTTCGGGGCTGAAGCCGGGGAGCTTTTCCAGGTCGTCGAGCGAGTCGAAGTGGCCGTTCCGGGCGCGATGCTCGATGATCGTCTTTGCCCGCTGCTTGTCCAGCCCCTTGGTGCGCTGCAGCTCGCTTTGCTGCGCGGTGTTCACGTTCACCTCGGCAAGGGCGCTGCCGGCAAGGAGGGAGAGGGCGATGGCGGCGATGTGGCGGTGCATGGCGTTCTCCTGCGAAATCCGTGTTGATTGGATTCCGCGGGGGAGCCGGCGTTCGGGGCCCGCGGTAGGACGCCACGCCGTCTTCGCGTAAGACGCCTCCGGCTATTCCGTGGGCTTCGCCTTCGAAGGCCGGTTGCGGATGTGCTGCACGATGAAGATGGTGAGCCCGACTGCGACGATCGCGATGAACGCCCACATCTCGAAGCGCTTCATGTTGCCGAGCATCGATTCGAGGATCTCGCCGAACTTGTAGCCGATGCCGGCGATGAGCGGCGCCCAGATCGCCGCGCCGATGAAGTTGTAGAGCATGAACTTCCACGCCGGAACGCGCCCCATCCCCAGCATGATGGGACCGAGGATGCGAAAGCCATACATGAAGCGGATGCCTATGATGAGCGGCGCGTGCCAGCGCGCGAGCAGCGCGTCGAACCGGTGCGCCCGCTCCTCCATGTTCGGGAAGCGCGCGAGGATCTGCTGCCCCTTGCGCCGCCCGAGGAAGAAGTAGAACTGGTCGCCGAGGAAGCCGGCGATCAGCGCCACGATCACCACCAGCTTGAAGTCGAGGTACTCGCGGTAGGCGGCCAGGCCCGCGAGCGCGAGGATCGTCTCGCCCTCGAGGAACGCGCCGATGAAGACCGCGAGGTAACCGTAGGAATCGATGAGGCCGGGGAGGTCCACTGCCTTTTCTTGCTCAGCGTGGGACTACTGAGGCAAAGACCGCGGCCGCGTCGAAGCGTTCGATGCGCTGCGGACTATTGCGAGCGGCCTCGCGAGCGTATCTGCGCAATCCACGTGGCGGGCAGGGCGATCTGGAGGTTGGGGCCGTACTTGTGCGGCGTGGTGGCGATGCCGACCAGGCGGCCGTTGACGTCGAAGACGCCGCCGCCGCTGCCGTTGGGCGCGATCGGCATCGAAAGCTCGAGCACCTTGCCCGCGGGAGATGCGATCACCTGCTTCACCGTGCCCTCGGTGAGCGCGGGCTCGCCGGCCGCGTTCACGCCCATCGCGTAGATCCTGGCGCCCGGCTTGGGCTCGTCGGCGGCGATGGCGAAGGGCGCGGCGCTCATGCCCGCGACGTTGAGCTTGCAGAGGTCGAGCGTCTCGTCGGTCTCGGCGGGATCGGCGGCGAGCGTTTCCTTGCCGAGCGTCACCACGAGCTTGCGCCCCGCCTGGATGCCGTGGCATGTCGAGATCATGGTGTTGGGCGAGATCGCGAGCGCGATGCCGATAGGCACCGAGCGCCCCGACATCTCCACGCTCACCAGCTGGCCACCGGAGGTGGTCGCCTGCTTGAGGATTTCCGCGGCGCTGGGGAGCTTGGGCGGCGGGGGCTTCGGCGCCTGGACCACGACCGGCGCGGCTTCCTTCTGCGGATCGGGCATGCGGCTCGGGCGGAGCGCGATGTAGATCACCGCGAAGACCGCGGCCGCACCGGCGGCGATCGGCATCCAGGGGATGCTCTTTGCCTTCGGCTCGTCGCCTTCGAGCACCAGGTCGGGCGCCTGCTGGGCGGCGTCGGCCCGCTCCTGGGCCGTGATCAGGGAGGCATCGTAGGCGGCGCGGCGCTGGGGATTGCTCAGCACTTCGTAGGCCTCGTGCAGCAGCGCTTCCGTGCTCGGATCCTGGGGCCCGCGGTGGATCGTGGTGCGCGCCTTCTCGTAGGCGAGGCCGACGTCGATGGAATTGGCGTCCCGGGGAACGCCGAGGAATTCGTAAAGAGACTTCTTGGGCTGCGCCATGGCCGCCATCATCAGGCTTTGGGCCGCCCGGCGCAATAATGGTGTCGGAGTCGATTATTAAATTCGACTCCGACACCAATTATTCAGGCGCCACCTCGCGCCGGCCGCGGCGTTCGTCCACCAGGAAAAGAACCAGCAGGGCGGCCACGAAGAAGATCGCGGTGAGGAGGATCGCAAGGCGATGATTGCCTCCTGTCACCCAGGTGACCGCTCCGTACGTTAGGGGTCCCAGGATGGCGGCGAGCCGCGTCGCCACGCCCCAGAGGCCGAAGAACTCGGCGCTCCGCCCCGCGGGCGAAAGGTAGGCCACCAGCGCTCGGCCCGCGGATTGGCTCGATCCCATGCAGAGCCCGGCCAGGTTCGCGGCCACCCAGAACATGTCCGGGGTTCGGGAAGAGTACGCGACCACGGTCATCGCGATCCAGCCGACGATGGTGATGCGCAGCGCCACCACTTTCCCGAGGCGGTCCTGCGCGTAGCCGAAGGCGAGGGCGCCGATCGCGGCGGTCACGTTCACCACCAGCACCAGCATGATCGTGTCCTTGGTCTTGAATCCCATCACCTGCTCGGCGTAGATGGCGGCGAGCGCGATCACCGTGGCCACGCCCGCCTGATAGCAGGTGCCGCAGGCGAAGACCAGCAGCAGGTCCTTGTAGCGCCGGGTGGACCTCGCGGTTTCCTTCAGGCGCTGGAATGCGGCGCGCGCGCCCATCACCCCGGTGGGCGTCGAGCGCTCGCGCAACAGGAAGAAGGTGGGAAGCGAGGCGAGGGCGAAGATCACCGCGGTGATGATCATCGTTCCGCCAACCGCCTCCGAGGTGGTCGTGCCGCGCGACTCGGCGGTCATCACCCACGCGAGCGAGATCCCCAGCGCCAGGATGCCGCCGAAGTAGCCGAGCCCCCATCCCCATCCGGACACCTTGCCGAGAGCCTCGGGCCGCGCGAGCTCGGGCAGGAAGGCCGCGGAGAGGTTCTCGCCGATGGCATAGGCGAAGTTGGAGATCACGATGAAGGCGACCGCCCAGGCGACCGCTCCGGGACCTGCCCACGCGAGGCCGATCGTGCCGAACACACAGATCACGGTGGTGAGGGCGAGCAGCGGCTTCTTGCGCCCGTGCGCGTCGGCCCAGGCGCCCAGCACTGGCCCCGCCACCATCACCATCGCGTACGAAACGGACAGCGCCGCGGTCCACGCGAAGGTCGCCCAGGCCGCATTGCCGGCCACGACCGAGACGAAGTAGGCGTTGAAGACCGCGGTGAGCACCACGGTGGTGTAGCCCGAGTTGGCGAAGTCGTACATCGCCCACGCCCAGACCTCCCGCCGCTTGACGCCGGGGTTGAGCGCGCTGCCGAAATTCGACTCCGACACCAATTATTTCCTTCCGGCCGGGAGGGGCGAAAAATTCGACTCCGACACCAATTATTTCGACTCCGACACCAATTATTTCCGAGGCGGCAGGTTGTGCAGGACTTCCTGGGCTTGCTCGAGCGCGCGGTCGCGGTTGGCCTGCAGGTCGGGAAGCGTGAGCGCCACGTGGTGGTCGGGAATCACCCCCTCGCCCTCGATTCGCTTGCCATTGGACATCACGAAGCCCACCTCGCTGTACGCCAGCTCGGCGCCGCCGGGGGCGCGCGCGTAGCCCAGGAACCCCAGCAGGCAGCCGCAACTCGGCTCCCCGGCGACGACTGCGCGGCCGGCCGCCTGCATCGTCGCGGCGAAGAACTCGCTCCCGCTGCCGCTGGCGGCGTTGATCAGGATGACGACCGGCCCGCGATAGGCATCCTTGCTCCCCTCGACCGCGCTCTTCAGCTTGATGATCTCGACCGCGCCGAAGAACATCGCCACCGGCTTGCCGGTGCGCGTGAGCACGTGGCCGAGCTCGGTGGGCACGGCGAAGAATTTGTCGAGCATCGCGTTCACGGCGTGCAACGACCCGCCGGGGTTGCCGCGCAGGTCGATCACGATGCCCGGGGTTGCCTTGAGCGCGTCCAGTCCTTCCAGCGCGCGCGGCATCACCCCCACGGTCCACTGGGTGAGGCGCAGGTAGCCGAAGCCGGACGGCAGCACGCGTTGGAAGGCGCTCGGGCGGTAGGAGAGGCGGTTGCGGCCGAGGTTCGCCTCGAAGCGGCTGCCGTCGCCGCGACGAAAGCCGAATTGGACGCGCGTGCCTTCCTCGCCCGAGGCCAGCCGGCGCACTGCGCGCATGTGCCGCGACCGGTCGGTGGAGTCATAGCGCGTGCCTGCGATGAGGCGCTCGTACGCCGTCAAGGCGGGTTCGCCCGCGATGGTCTCCAGCACCATGCCCGAGCGCACGCCCGCCCACCACGCGTCCGAATCGGTGTTCACGCCGGTGACCGCGAGCACGCCCTGGATCGGCGCGAACGAGAACCCGAGCGTCACCGCCATGTCGAGCTTGCGCAGCGCTACCTGGCGCGGCGATTCGACCCGCGTGTGCGAGTCCCGGAGCTCGCCGCTCATGCGGTCGAGCACGTCCCAGAAAGCCGCGTCGTCGAGCGCGTTCATCGCCAGCGGCCGGTAAGTGCGGGCCACCGCTTTCCAGTCGGTGCCGTTGAACGCGGGATCGTAGTAGCGCTCGTTGATGGTGCGCCAGACGAAGTCGAATGCCTGCTCTCGCCCCTCGGCATCGAGGCTTGCCTTGGTGGTCGAGGGAACCACCTCCGTAGAGACGGGCGCCTGCTCCCCCATCTGCCGCCCGATCATGTTGTGGGGATCGAAGCCCGCGCACCCCGCGCATGCGACGGCAGCCACCCAAAAAATGGTGTCGGAGACGATTTTCAGAAATTGGTGTCGGAGTCGAATTTTCCTGTACTCCAAGTTCGCGGCGCGCCGTTATTGCTTCATGCGCCCACTTCGCCACTTCGTTCCGGGACTGCCGGTCCACCTGGTCCACCGCGGCCACAACCGGCAGCGCATCTTCCACTGCACAGGGGATTTTCTCCTATTTCGCCGGGTTCTCGCCGAGGCGGCGGAGGAATTTCACGTGGCGCTCCACGCCTACGTCCTGATGACCAACCACGTGCACCTGCTCCTCACCCCTCAACGGGACGAGTGGGGCATCTCGGGGACGATGCAATCAGCCGGCCGGTGCTACGTGGGGTACTTCAACAAGCGCTACCAGCGGTCCGGCACGCTTTGGGAAAGCCGGTTTCATTGCAGCGCAATCGAGGACGAACGGTACCTCCTCGCATGCCACCGCTATATCGACATGAACCCGGTGCGCGCGGGGATGACGGCCAGGCCCGAGCATTACGACTGGTCGAGCCATCGCCATTACGCGCTCGGTGAGCCGGACTCGATCCTCACACCCCACGCCCTGGTCCTGTCCCTGGCCCCGAACGAGGCCGCCCGCACAATGGCCTACAACGGGCTATTCGAGACGCCGCTTCGCGCCGAGGATCTGGAGGCCATCCGTCTCGCCATCCGCCGCGGCCGGCCGCTACGCCCGCAAGTCGCCGCCCGTGGCCCGGGGAGACCGCAAAAATAGACTCCGACACCAATCTTCAAAAAATCGACTCCGACACCAATTTTCAACTCACGCAGCAGGGCACGGCACCGCGCGTAATTGCGACGCGCTGAAGTCGCGCTGCAGCAGGGTGAGACGCGCAACGAGCTCGGTGTCGGGCTCGCGGATCAGCATCACCAGCTCGCGCAGCTCGCGCACGAAGGGGCCTTGCTCCGCGCCCTTCACCGCCTTCGCCTCGATCGAGGTCAGGAAGCGCCGCGCGGCTTCCTCGGTGGAGAAGACGCCGAGCGAGATCGAATTGTCCGGACGGATCGACATGTCGGCCACGCCCTGGCGGCGGATCTGCGCCATGGTCGCCTCGGCGGTGCGGCGGTCGCGGGCAGCCGGAACGAAGACCCAGTAGCGCGAGATCTCCTCGACACGCCGCTCGCTGATGCGGGTGCCCAACTGCAGCGCCGCGAAGGAGTCGCGGGCGCGCTGCGCATCCGCGGCCGCGATTCCCGCGAACTCCACGCACGCGGCGCCCGCCAGGCTCTGCACCGTCTGGCGAGCCTCCTCGGCGCGCTGCGCGGCCACCGCCGGCGGCGTCACGGCGACCAGTCGCACTTCGTCGCGGTTGCGCTCGCGGGCGCTGAAGTCGCTCTTCTCCGTCTGCACCGATAGCCAGAGGTGTGCGCCGACCGCAAGCACGGCGAGAAGCAGCAGGAAGAATAGGAGTCGCGACACGGTTCTCTAGCCTTGGCGGCCGATGATCAACAGGCCATCGAGCACCAGATTCTCGTGGATGGCGACCTTGATGGGAAGGTGCGGTGCAATTTCCGGGGCGGCGCCGCCCGAGAGCACGACCCGCGCGGGCGGGGCGCCGGCCGCGACCATCGCCTCCCGCATGCGCAGGACCGCGCCAACGGCGGCCTGGATCGCGCCGGTCGTGATGGCATCGGCGGTGGTGATCGGGAGCGCATGGAAAGCGCCGTCGGTGAGCCTCAACCTCGCGGTGCCGCGGTCGAGGGAAGACCGCATCAACGCAGGGCCCGGGACGATGATGCCGCCGAGGAAGCGGCCGTCGGCGGTGAGCGCGTCGACGGTCAATGCGGTGCCGGCATTCACCACCAGCTTGTGGCCTTGCTGGGCACGGTTCGCCGCGATGAGCGCCGCCCACCGGTCACTGCCCAGCTGCGCGGGCTCGCGATAGCCGTTCACCACGCCAAGTTGCACGGCCTCGGAGCGGATGACGCGAAGCGCCACGCCGGTCCCGAGGCACACCCTCTCGAGCTCCAACCACAACGCGGGGCCGGCAACGTTGGAGGCGATGGCGCGCCCAGCCCGGGGCACGGCCTTTAGCGCGTCCGCCAGCTCCGAGGCGCGCGCGGTCGGCACCGCGCCGGTCGCGATCCATCCGTTCCGGTCCGCGATACCCCACTTCACGCGGGTGTTGCCCGCGTCCAGGGCCAGCAAATAATTGGACTCCGACACCATTATTTAATTGACTCCGACACCAATTATTTCCCGCGCAGCGAGATCTCCGCGGACGCGAGGGCGACCAGGCGGCCGTCGTCCAGGCGCACCAGCAGGGTGCCGTCGAGTGCGATGTCCGCGACTGCGGCTTCGAAGGGTGCCTCGCGGGGCGGCATGACGCGCACGCGGCGGCCCTGGTAGGCGTGGAGGTCGCGCCACGCCCCGCGCAGCGTCGCGAAGCCGCTCTTCTCGAAACCCTCGAGGACCCGCGCCAGCTCGCGCAGGAGGTGCGCCAGCAGCTGGCTGCGCGACGGCAGCACGCTCGCGCAGTGGGCGACGTCGGTCACCGGCTGGTCGATGCGGTCGATCACCCGTTCCGCCAGCCGATAATTGACTCCGACACCAATTACCGCGACGCTCGGGCCCTGCATCTCGCCACTGGTTTCGACGAGGATGCCGGCGAGCTTGCGGAAGTCGACCACGAGATCGTTGGGCCACTTGACCTGCACGCGCTCGACGCCGCAGGCCGCAAGCGCGCGGGCCACCGCGATGCCGACCGCCAGCGAAAGGCCGGCAAGCTGCGCCGCGCCGCGCTCGAATCGCCACAGGAGCGAAAAGGTGAGCGAGCCGCCGAGCGCGCAGACCCACGACCGCCCGCGCCGCCCGCGCCCCGCGCTCTGCCACTCCGCGGCGAGGCAGGTACCGGAAGGCGCACCGGCCGCCGCGCGCGCCAGCAACTGGGTGCTGGTCGAATCGACCTCGTCCACGATCTCCAGCCGCACGCGCGTCGAGCGCAGCTCGCGCGCCAGCAAGTCCGCATCGAGAAATTCAATAGGCGCCGCCAGCCGATAGCCCCGCCCACGCACGCTGAAGAGATCGAGCCCCAGCTCGGGGGCGCGCTTCAACGCCTCGGAGAGCGTGGCGCGCGAGCGCCCCAGGGAACGCGCGACATCCTCCCCCGAATGGAACTGCCCGTCCGCGAGCTGCCGCAGCGCGAGGAAGGTGAGCGCGCTCATCGTGCGTGCGCGCGTCGGCCGCGCGGTGTCGACTCCTCGACCAGGCAATCGAACGCCTCGCGCCGATAGGCCACATCGGCGATGATCGCGTCGAGCAGCAATTCCACGCGGCGCGCGAGCTTGCTCGCCTTCCTGAAATCCGCCTCGGCGATGAAGTCCACGCGCCCGGCATCGAGGAGCTTCACGCACGTCGCGCGCCCGCCGCGCTCGCGCCTCGGGTCGTAAACCGCCACCGCATGCCCGCCGCTCTTCTTGGTGAGCGCCATCGAGGGAACGTCGGTCATGCCATCGCCCAGGTAGATCATGTTGGCGAACGGGATCGGCCGCAGCGCCTCGGGCATGTGCTCGTTGATCGACTCGGTGATCGACTCCCTTCCCTTGTTGATGCGAAACAGGAACTGCGTCTTCATCGTGTCGGTGACCAGCAGCTTCGGGAAGGTGGCGACGCCATGGTGGTCGAAGTGATACTCGGAGGCGTAGATGCGCTTGAAGTGCCTGCGGATCGAGGCGCCCTCGAGGATCTCGCGCTGCCCGGCGGAGATGAGGTAGTGCTGCACCGTCACCTGGCCGCGCGAGCGCCGCTTCACGTAGGCGTTGATGCGCGCGAACCACGTCGTGACGCCGGGGAAGTACTCGATCGCGCGCGCCATCCGGGCGAAGTCCTCGCGCTTCACGTCGACCTTGTGCAGCTCGAGCGCCTCGATGATGTGGCGCATGTACACCAGCATCGGATCGGACTCGGTCTCGCGCGCCTCGCGATCCACCGCCGCCCAGAATTGCGCCGGCTCGACGCCGATCTTCGGCAGCACGGTGTATTCCTGCATCGGCTGCGGCGAGAGCGTTCCGTCGAAGTCGTAGACGAGCGCGATGGTGTTCTGGAAGAAACTTTTGCCCACTGCCTGTGCCCAAGCGACGGTTCCGGCATTCTACTGTGATATGAACGCGAGCTTCCTTCCATCGCTGCCGCTCGAGCTCAGCTATCCGTTGCTCTTCGGCGTGCTGCTGGTCGCGGGGATGATGGGCGGCGAGCTCGCGCGCCTGGTGCGCCTGCCGCGCATCCTGGGCTACGTGGTGGTGGGCTTCGTGATCAGCCTCTTCATGCCCATCCCTTCCCCCATCGGCGCGATCACGAAG
>JBKJTM010000417.1:0-3522 GCA_046590805.1 Usitatibacter sp. | reverse complement strand
ACCCGGTGCACAGGTCGAGGACCGAAACCGGGGACGTACCCTTATTTCGCGAACTGAAATGAGGGTCTGTCCCCGGTTTCAGCAGCAGCTCGGCGATGAAGGAGCGCGGCACGATGACGCGCTCGTCGACGTAGAAGCGATGCGGGCCGAGCCAGGCTTCGTTCAGCAGGTAGGCGGCGGGCTTGCGCGTGCGCACGCGCCGGTCGAGGAGGGCGCGCGCCGCTTTCCATCTCGCCTCGGTGAGCGGCTCGTCCAGATGGGGCTCGAGCTCGTGGGGCGGAAAGCCCAGGGAGCGCAGCACCAGCCAGGCGGCCTCGTCGAGCGCGTTGGTGGTTCCGTGCCCGAAGGAAATTCCCGCGTCCTCGAACCGCTCCGCGCCGTACTCGAGCAGGCCCCGCACCGTCCGCGTCATCGTGCGCCCGTGAGCTCCACGAGAATTGCGACGACGCGCGCCTTCAGCGACTCGGCGGTGCTTTCGGTCGAGAAGCGGAGGTTGAAGTCCACCTGCAGCACGCCGGGGATGATGTTCTGCGCGCCGGTCCCGGCGTGGATGTTGGACACCTGGAACGAGGTCGGCGGGAAATGCTCGTTGCCCCGGTCCCACTCGGTGGCGGCGAGCTCGGCGATGGCCGGGGCGGCGAGGTGGATCGGGTTCCTGGCGCGATGCGGATAGGCGATGTGTCCCTGTACGCCCTTTACCCAGAGGCGCCCGGTGAGCGTGCCGCGGCGTCCGTTCTTGAGGGTGTCGCCGAATTTTTGCACCGAGGAGGGCTCGCCCACGATGCAGTAGTCGATCTTCTCGCCGCGCGCTTGCATCGCCGCCACGACGCGCACCGTGCCATCGGTCGCCGCGCCCTCTTCATCGGAGGTGATGAGCAGCGCCACGGTCCCGGGATGCCCGGGATGCGCGGCCACGAAGCGCTCGGCGGCGACCACGAAGGCGGCGATCGAGGTCTTCATGTCGGCGGCGCCACGCCCGTAGAGCAGCCCCTCCCGCTCGGTGGGCTCGAACGGGTCCGAGAGCCACTTCTCCAGCGGGCCCGGCGGAACGACGTCGGTGTGCCCGGCCAGCACGACGAAGGGCGAGCCCGAGCCGTGGCGGATCAGCGCGTTGCAGACGCCGCCGCTGGCGAAGGTCTCGGCCTCGAAGCCGCTCGCGGCGAGGCGATCGATGACGAGCTGCTGGCATCCTTCGTCGGCGGGCGTGACCGACCTACGCCGGACCAGCGCCTTGGCGAGCTCCAGGGTTTCGTTCTTCAAGCGGGATCTTTCCGGTGAGGAGCTGCCAGTACATCATCCAGTCGCGGGCGAAGCGCGCATCGATCAGAAGCGCGGCTCGTCGAGGATCGGGATCGCGCGGCCGTCGCGCCTCGACACCGTGGGGCCCACGCGGTCCTCGATGTGGCGCCTCAGGGCCTTTCTTCCGCCCAGCAGGAAATACGCCTCGGCGCAGACGAAGAGCGGCCCGATGAGGAGCTGCTTCAGGTCGTCGTAGAACGCGGGCTTCACGCCCTCGAATTTGTGGCCGAGGAACTGGATCGCCCAGCCCACGACGAAGATCGCGAGTGCCCAGGCGAGGCAAACGCCGGTGCCGAGGCGGTGCGTCATCTCGCTCGCGCCCGCACACATCGCGAACAGCACGATCGCCATGGTGATGCCGAGGGCGATGTCGAGCTTGAGGTAGTAGATGCTGGCGGCGACCGACACAACGGCGGCGAGCGTGATCGCGACGGACCCGGCCGGGATCGCGACGGTGGCGAGCGCGAGAACGATCGAGAACACGATCATCGGCACGCCGACGAAGTGGGTCGCGATGTTGCGGCGATCGCGGTGGTAGGCGGCGTACTGGGTGAGGTTCTGCTCTATGGAAGCCATGGCTCCTCCTCTGCCGACATTCTACTGCCGCACATTGCGGGCGCTGACGCAAAAACGCCCCGCGGGGCGGGGCGTCGGGCGGGGCGGCGGGCGCTCAGCCCAGCCGCTCCTCGCTCGGTTCCTCGATCTTGAAATCGCCGAAGCCGCCGCCGGGGCGTCCGCCGCCGCCGGGCGCGCCCGGCGACTTCGCGCGGTCGGTGGCCGCGGGCATGATCCCAGAGTTGCCGAGGAGGAGCCCCAGGTTGGTCGCGGAGTCCGCGTTGGCGAGCGCCTCCTCCTGCGAGATCTTGCCCTGGCGCACCAGCCGGAAGAGGTCCTGCTCGAAGGTCTGCGAGCCGGGCGACATGCTCTTCTCCATCGCTTCCTTGATCTCGCTGATGTCGCCCTTCTCGATCAGCTCCTGGACGTTGCGGGTGTTCAGCAGCACCTCCACCGCGGGCGTGCGCTTGCCGTCGAGGGTCTTGATGAGGCGCTGCGAGATGACGGCCTTGAGAGACACCGAGAGGTCCTGCAGCAGCATCGGGCGCACTTCCAGCGGGAAGAAGCTGATCACGCGGTTCATCGCCTGGTAGGCGTTGTTGGCGTGCAGCGTGGCGAGGCACAGGTGGCCGGAGAGCGCGTAGGTAAGCGCCATGCGCATCGTTTCCAGGTCGCGGATCTCGCCGATCAGGATGCAGTCGGGCGCCTGGCGCATGGCGTTACGCAGCGCGTCGTGGAACGACTTGGTGTCGTTGCCCACCTCGCGCTGGTTGAAGATCGATTTCTTCGGCACGAACACGTACTCGACCGGGTCCTCGATGGTGAGGATGTGGCCGGTCGAGATCGAGTTGCGGTAGTCGAGCATCGAGGCAAGCGTGGTCGACTTGCCGGAGCCGGTCGCGCCCACGACCAGCACCAGCCCGCGCTTCTCCATCACCAGCGAGGAAAGCACCTGCGGCAGGTTGAGATCCGCGATCTTGGGGATGTCGGCGGTGATGTAGCGGATCACGAGCGAGGCGGAGCCCTTCTGCCAGAAGAGGTTCACGCGGAAGTTCCCCAGGGGCGGCATCGGCTTGGAGAAGTTGAGCTCCTGCTCGCGCTCGAAGGTCTCGATCTGCGCCGGGGTGAGCATCTCGTAGATGATCTTCTTGCAGGTCTCCGCGTCCATCACCTGCGGATTGACCGGCATGATCGAGCCCGTGATCTTCATGCTGATCGGCGAGCCCGCCGAGATGAAGATGTCGGAGGCCTTCTTCTCGGCCATCAGCTGCAGAAGTTTCTCGATGAACATGTGCGCTCCTGGGGACGGACCCTGGTTCACGACTTTGTCTGGTTCAGGGTCCGTCCCCGGTCTTGGTTCAGTCACCCCGTAGCAGCTCGTTGATTCCCGTCTTGGCGCGGGTCTTCGCGTCCACCTGTTTGATGATCACGGCGCAATAGAGACTATACCGGCCATCCCCACCCGGCAAGTTGCCCGAGACGACTACGGAGCCGGGGGGAATGCGCCCGTAGGACACCTCGCCCGTGGCCCGGTTGTAGATCTTGGTGCTCTGGCCGATGTAGACCCCCATCGACACCACCGAGCCCTCGCCCACGATGACGCCCTCGACGATCTCGCTGCGGGCGCCGATGAAGCAGTTGGCCTCGATGATCGTGGGGTTGGCCTGC
>JBKJTM010000406.1:0-7182 GCA_046590805.1 Usitatibacter sp. | reverse complement strand
CGCGTCGCACTCGCGCGCACGCTCGCCATCGAGCCCCAGGTGCTGCTGCTGGACGAACCGCTCTCCAACCTCGATGCGAAGCTGCGCGTGCAGATGCGCCGCGAGCTCCTGCGGCTGCACCGGCGCCTCGGCATCACCACCATCTTCGTCACCCACGACCAGGAAGAGGCGATGACGATCTGCGACCGCATCGCGGTGCTCGACCAGGGCGTGATCCAGCAGATCGGCACGCCGGTGGAGCTCTTCGACCGGCCGGCGAACCGCTTCGTGGCGCAGTTCGTGGGCTCGGTGAACCTGTACGAAGGCGCGATCAGGCGCGCGGCGACGGGCTTGGTGTTCTCCTCGCGTGAGCTGGGCGAGGTGGCGTTGCCCGCCGCGCTTGCCGCGACCGAGGCCGCGCATGTCGAGCTCGCCTTCCGGCCGCACGCGGTGCAGATGGACTCGCCCGCCGAGGAAGGCACCCTCGAGATGCGGGGCATGGTCGAGGGCGGCGAATTCCTCGGCGAATTCATGCGCTACGAGATCCGCGTGAACGACGCGATCGTAGTCGCCGACCAGCCGCACCTGCGGGGCACGGAGCGGATCGCGCGCGGTTCGGAGGTGAGGCTCGCCGTCCACCCGCGCGAAGTGCGTCTTATCGGCGCAGAATAGCCGCCGTGTTCACTCCCACGAGGAGAACCACCATGTTCGAACGCTTCTCGCGCAGCTGGGCCCTGGTCAAGTCGAGCGCCTACGTGCTCCGGCAGGACAAGGAGCTGCTGCTCTTCCCGCTGATCTCCGCCGGCGCGGTGCTGCTGGTGATGGCGTGCTTCGCGCTCCCGGTTCTCGGGCTCGGTGCCCTGGACGGGTTGAGGGGCGACAAGGAGATCTCGGCCGCCATGTACGGGGTCGCGTTCCTGTTCTATTTCAGCCAGTACTTCGTGATCTTCTTCTTCAACGCGGGGCTGGTCGGCGCGGCGATGATCCGCCTCGACGGCGGCGATCCCACCTTCAAGGACGGGATGCGCATCGCCACCTCCAAGATCGGCACCATCGCCGGCTACGCGGCGATCGCGGCGACCGTCGGCATGATCCTGCGCATCATCCAGGAGCGCGTCGGCTTCATCGGCAAGATCATCGTCGGCATCCTCGGCGTGGGCTGGACCATCGCCACCTTCATGGTGGTGCCGGTGCTGGTGCACCGCGACGTGGGCCCGGTAGAGGCGATCAAGGAAAGCGCCTACCTGCTGAAGGAAACGTGGGGCGAGAACGTCATCGGCCAGGCGGGCCTGGGCCTCGCGTTCGGCTTCATCTTCTTCGGCGTGCTCGTCGCCGGCGCGTTCGTGATCTTCGTGTCGGTGCTCACGCACAGCGCGTGGATCATCGGTTTCGCGGTGGTGACGACGTTGCTGGCGGTCGCGCTCACCGCGCTCATCCAGACGGCGCTTGCCGGCATCTATGCCGCCGCGCTCTACCGCTACGCCACCACCGGCGCGGGCACGACGGGTTTTGCAGCCGACGAGATGAAGCTCGCTTTCGCGCCGAAGTAGCCCAGCGGCAGCAAGCGGAAAGAGCCGCCTTCGGGCGGCTTTTTCCTGTCCGACCCTCAGTCGAGCCGGACCTTCGCCTGGCGCGCGATCGCCCCGAAGCGCTCGCCCTGCTTCCTCAGGTAGCCGGCGAGGTCTTCGTTCACGACAGCGGGCGGCTCGAGCCCGAGCGCCAGCAGGCGTTCCTTGACGTCGGCGGCCTCGAGCGCCTTGTGGCATTCGGTCGCCAGGCGGCTACGCGCTTCGCGCGGCAGGCCGCTGGGCGCGACCAGCCCGATCCACGCGCGCAGGTCGAAACCCGGCAGGTTGGCGGCTTCGGCGGCCGTTGGCAGCTCCGGGAAGATGACCGACCGGGTATCGCTCGAAATGGCGAAGGCCTTGAGCCGCCCCGACTTCACGTGGCCGAGGACCGCCGCCGCGGTCTCGAAGGCGTAGGTGACGTGGCCGGCGACAAGGTCGGTCATGGCCGGAGCGCTGCCCTTGTACGGAACGTGGCTCGCCTTGATTCCCGTGGAAGCGTTGAAGGCCTCCGCGACCAGGTGCGCGGTGGCACCCGTGCCCGAGGACGCGAAGGTGTACTTGCCCGGATTGGCGCGCAGCATCGAGACGAATTCATCGAAATTCTTCGCCGGCACCGACGCGGCCGCAACGAGCACATAGGTGGTGCTGGCCATGATGCAGATCGGCTCGAAGTCCTTGTCGGGGTCGTAGGGCACCTTCTGGACCCTGGGGCTGATCGACATCGGACCGCTCGAGCCCGCAAGGATGGTGTAGCCATCGGGTGGCGACTTGGCCGCGAAGTCGGTGCCGATCGTCCCGCCCGCACCCGCGCGATTGTCGATGACCAGCTGCTGGCCGAGCCCCGTGCCCATCCTTTCGGCCACGACTCGTGCCGCGACATCTGTCGCCTGGCCCGGCGGCCACGGCACGACCACCTTGATCGGACGTTGCGGATAGCCCTGCGCGAGGGCCGTGCCGACGGCGACGAGCCCAGCAATACCGAGAAAGCGAGCAACAGATTTCATGGTCCCCCTCATGGCGCCATCGAGCCGCCATGGTACTCGCGCCCGCCGACGCGATAAAAAAAGCCGCTCATCGAGCGGCTTTTTTTCGTCTATACCCGGGGAATTGGTAGGCGCGATTGGACTCGAACCAACGACCCCCACCATGTCAAGGTGGTGCTCTAACCAGCTGAGCTACGCGCCTGAAGTCCGAACCCGCAATTTTACTGGAAAAGGGAGCCGAGAGCACATTGATCACCGAGCACATCTCCACCGTAAGGCTGCGCCCCCTGGAGCGCGGCGCCCTCGAGGCGCACTTCGTCTCGCTCGACACCGAGGACCGGCGCCTGCGCTTCGGCTCGCGCATCTCGGACGAGGGCATTCGCGCGTACGTAGGACGAATCGACTTCGAGCACGACGGCCTCTTCGCGGTGCAGGACGACGACCTGCGCCTGGTCGCGGTGGTCCACATCGCGCTCGACGACGGCCCGGCCGAGATGGGCCTGTCGGTGCTCGACGGCTGGCGCGGACAGGGACTCGGCGACGCCCTCCTCGGCCGCGCGGTCATGTTCCTGCGCAATCGCGGCGTCCTCTCGGTGTTCATGCACTGCCTCGCGGAGAACGCGTCCATCGTCCACCTCGCCCGCAAGAACGGCATGCGCCTCGCGTATTCCGGAGCCGAGAGCGATGCGCGCCTGGAGCTCGAGCCCGCGACCGTGGACTCCTACGTGACCGAGTGGCTCGACGACCAGCGCGGGCGCGCGGTGCAGGCGATGCGGCAGAACGCGCGGTTGGCGCAGGTGTTTTTCGGCGGGGGAGTTGCGGCGGAGCAATGAATTGGGCCCCGGGCCATCGCCGCAACTGCGGCGCCCGGGGCGACCTTCGATGCGCTTCAGGTCGCCTGCAGCCAGAGTCCCTTGAGGTACTCGCCCTCGGGGAAGTGCACCGACACCGAGTGGTCGAGGGAGGCTCCGAGCGCGCGCTTCACCTGCAGGTCCACCTTGGCATCGGCGGCCGCGCCGGCCACGATCTTGCCGAAGAGATCCGCGCTCACCGCGCCCGAGCAGGAGAACGTGAGGAGATGTCCTCCCGGTGCGAGCAGCTTCATCGCCCACAGGTTGATGTCCTTGTAGGCGCGCGCGGCATTCGGCACGTGCTTCTCGGTGGGCGCGAATTTCGGCGGGTCGAGCACGATCAGGCCGAACTTGCGATTCTGGTCGCGCAGCTTCCTCAGGTGGGCGAACACGTCGGCCGCGAGCCATTCGGCGCGTCCCGCATCAAACCCATTCAACGCCACGTTGCGCCGCGCCGCGGCCAGGGCCTCCTCCGAGGTATCCATGGACAGCACCTGCTTCGCGCCGCCCTTCAGCGCGGCGAGGCTGAAGCCGCCCGTATAGCAGAAGCAGTTCATCACCTCCGCATCCCGCGCCAGGGTCGAAGCGAGCGCGCGGTTGTCGCGCTGGTCGAGGTAGAAGCCGGTCTTCTGCCCGTGGACCACGTCGACCTCGTAGGCGATGCCGTCCTCGACGATCCGCACCTCGCCCGGCGCGTCGCCGTGCAGGAGTCCCGAGCGGGGCGCCAGGCCCTCGAGCACGCGCACCTCCACGTCGGAGCGCTCGTAAACCGTGCGCGCCCCGGTGAGCGCGGCAAGCGCCGGGCCCCACAGCCCGCGCCAGCGCTCCGCGCCGGCCGAAAGGATCTGCACCACGACGGTCTGGTCGTACAGATCCGCGATCAGCCCCGGCAGTCCGTCGGACTCGCCGTGGACCAGGCGCACCGCGTTGCTGCCCTGGCGCATGAGGGCGCGGCGCGCGATCGAGGCCGCGAGCCGCGCTCGCATGAAAACCTCGTCGATCTCCTCCGCGGCATCGAGCGACCACACCCGCGCACGGATCTGCGAGTCGGGACAGTAGGCCGCCCGGGCGAGGAAGGCGCCATCCTTCGCGTTCACCACCACGGTGTCGCCCTTGGCGGGCTCGCCCTCGACGCGCTCGATCGCCCCGGAGAATATCCACGGGTGGCGATGGCGCAGCGATTTCTCGCGCCCGGGCTTGAGGACGACGCGCGCTTCAGATGTCATTTGGAATATGATTATTCCACATGGACCCCGTCCGCCTGAGCGATCGCTTGCTGGTCACCGTCGGCGACATCACGTCGCAGGATGTGGACGCGATCGTGAACGCCGCCAACTCCAAGCTGATGGGCGGCGGCGGTGTCGATGGCGCGGTGCACAACGCGGGCGGTCCCGAGATCCTGGAAGAGTGCCGCGAGATCCGCGCGACCCAGTATCCCGACGGGCTCCCGGTCGGCAAGTCGGTGATGACCTCGGGCGGCCAGATGGTCGCGCGCCACATCATCCACACCGTGGGTCCGATCTACGGCAAGCACAACGGCGACGAGGCGAAGCTGCTCGCCGAGGCCTATCGCGGCGCCATCCGCCTCGCCGCGTCGCACGGCTTGAAGTCGATCGCCTTCCCCGCCATCTCCACCGGCATCTACGCCTACCCCAAGGAAGAGGCGGCGAAGATCGCGCGCGCCACGGTGGAGACGGCGCTGAAGGAGTTTCCGCAGATCGAGGAAGTGCGGATGGTGTTCTTCTCCGAGAAGGACGCTCTGCTTTTTCTTGGCTAGCGCGGGCTGAAACAGCGCTTCGTGGGGCAGCGCGCGAGGGCTGGCGCTGGTTTCACCACAGAGGACACAGAGGTTGCACAGAGGCATTCATTGTTTCCTGTTCGTGGCCCTGTATGACGAGGCAGGGCAACATACCCAGGGATTCCTCTGTGCCACCTCTGTGAACCTCTGTGTCCTCTGTGGTGAAACCTCCCTCGTCCTGCGTGGCGATCTATGCCGGAGCGAGCACCAGCGGCTGTATCTGGTTTCGCCCATGATGCTTCGCCTCGTAGAGCCAATGGTCCGCGGCGTCGAGGACGCCCTGGGGCGTGTCGAGCGACGCGCTGGACGCGAGTCCCATGGAAAGCGTGACGCGCAGGTGCGGATGGATCGACTTCCAGTCCCAGCCCTCGATCGCGCGCCGCACCCGCTCACAGATCTCCGCCGCGGGCCCGATCTCGAGCGCGCGGAAGACGAGCATGAACTCCTCGCCGCCGTAGCGCCCGACGATGTCGCCCAGGCGGCAATGCACGCGCAGCACCTCGCCCACGCAACGCAGCACCTCGTCGCCCACCGCGTGCGAGAAGCGGTCGTTGATGCCCTTGAAGTGGTCCACGTCCGCGAGCGCCACCGTGACCACCGCACCCGCCTTGGCTGCCTCGCGCATCAGGGTCTCGAGCCGTTCGTCCAGCTGCCGGCGGTTGGCGAGGCCGGTGAGCGAATCCTCCATCGCGAGGCGCCGGTAACGTTCAGTCTCGGTGCGCGCCTGGTCGAGGCGGCGGCGAGCCGCGATCGCGCGCGCGCGGCTTTCGGTCTCCTCGCTCCTCAGCGCCTGCTCGATCGTGCCGGCGCGCCGGATGCAGGCGAGCGCCTCGCCCAGGTGCTCCAGCGCCTCGTGCGTCTGCGACAGGATCCGCAGGACGCGAGCCGACTGGTCGCGGGCGCCCAGCGCATCGAAGGACGCCAGCGAGCGCTCGAGCTGCGGCAGCCCCTCGGCGTGCCGCCCCATCTGGTGGCATAGCTCGCCCACGCACGCAAGCCCGTAGGCCTCGATCCACTTGTCGTTCGATTCGTGCGCAAGCCGCAGGAACTGCTCCGCCATGCCGAGCGCGATCTCGGGCCGCGCCATCGCCTGGTAGGCCTCGCCCATGGTCTGCAGGCAGAAGGCCTCGAGGCGCTTGTACTCGTACTGGCGCGAGATCGCGAGCGCGCGGTCGAGGAGCTTCAACGCGCTCTCGGCCTCGAGCTGGCAGCTGTCGCAGTCTCCGGCGGCACGCAACTGGAGCGCGCGCTGCACGTGCCCGAACGCCGCGTTGTTCAGGTCGAAGCCCGCGCCCTCGGTGTCGTGGATGTCGCGGCGGATGTCGAGCGCCTGGTCGAAGAGCTCCAGCGCCACGCCGTGGTTGCCGAGCTGGATCTCGATATTGCCGATATTGGAGATGACGCGCGCCTGCCATTTGAGATCCCCGCTCTCGCGGAACCCGCGCAGCGCCGCCTCGTACATCTCGAGCGCGCGCCCGTAGTCGGAGAGCTGCCGGTGGGTAATGCCGAGCAGGTTGCAGCAGCGCGCCTCGCCGTTGGCGTCGCCGAGCGAGCGGAAGATGGCGAGCGACGCCGTCTGGCTCTCGAACACCGCCGGGTAGTCGGCCTGCGAGTAGAGGTTGCGTCCGAGGCAGTAGAGGCCCTGGGCCTCGCCCAGCGCATCGCCCGTCGCGCGGGCAAGGTCGATCGCCTCGCGCGAGAGCAGCGTGCCGCGCGCCGGATCGCGCTCGTAGAGCTGCTCGGCCATCTCGTTCAGCAGCTTCACGCGCTCGTGCACCGGCAGAGGCTCGTGCAGGCGCGCCTCGAGGGCATGGAGGGTCGCGGAACTGCTCACAGTCTGCGCGCCGTATCCACGCCTGGCACGTCCTTCACCTGCCGCAGCACCCGCTGGATCGCGTCCGCCGAGCCCACCTGCAGCGTGAAGCGCATGAAGGCGTGCACGCCGCGCGAGAGCGTATTCACCGCGGTCACGTTGATGCGCTCGCGCGAGATCGCCTCCGAGA
>JBKJTM010000394.1:0-28838 GCA_046590805.1 Usitatibacter sp. | reverse complement strand
GTGCACACCGACCGCGGCATCGACGAGAACCTGAATTCCCCCGGCGCCAAGTTCGTGCCGCTCGCCTTCGAGACCGACTGCCAGTCGCCAGATTGTGGCGGCCAGCCCGGCGATCCGCCCAACCGCTTCTATACCTACGGCGTCATCGCGCGGCTGGCGATGCTCGCCGCCGCCTACGAGGTCGAGGAGCTGATCGCGCAGTCCGCCGCCGCCCTGGAGGTGAAGGCGGCGAACGCATGAAGCTGGCCTTCGTCGTCGATCCGCTCGAGCACCTGAAGGCTTACAAGGATTCCAGCGTCGCGATGATGCGCGAGGCCGTGCGCCGCGGCCACGAGGTGAGCGCCTTCGAGGCGCGCTCGATGTTCGTGCACTCGGGCTCGGTGCGCTGCCGGGCGCAGTCCCTCACGATCCACGCCGACAACGACCGCTGGTACACGGCGGGCGAGCCTCACGACCGGCGAGTGGCCGACTACGAGCGCGTCTTCATGCGCAAGGACCCGCCCTTCGACCAGGAGTACTACTACGCGACGCTGCTGCTCGAGCGCGCGGCGGCCGAGGGCACGCGGGTGGTGAACGATCCGCGCTCGCTGCGCGACTGGAACGAGAAGCTCGCGATCCTGCGCTTCCCGCAGTTCTCGCCGCCCACGCTGGTCGCCTCCGAGATGGCGCGCATCCACGCCTTCATCGACGAGCACCGCGACGTGATCGTGAAGAAGCTGGACGGCATGGGCGGCACGATGATCTTCCGCGTGAGCTCCACGGATCTCAACCGCAACGTGATCGTGGAAGCGATCACCGACATGGGCACGCGCACGGTGATGGCGCAGCGCTTCATTCCCGAGATCGCCCAGGGCGACAAGCGCGTGCTGGTGATCGCGGGCAAGCCCTTCTCCCATTGCCTCGCGCGCATTCCGAAAGCGGGAGAGACGCGGGGAAACCTGGCCGCTGGCGGACGCGGCGTGGCGCAGCCGATCTCGGCGCGCGACCGCGAGATCGGCGAGACGGTCGGCGCGGAGTTGGTGAAGGCGGGGATCGTGTTCGCCGGCCTGGACGTGATCGGCGACTGGCTCACCGAGGTGAACGTGACCAGCCCCACGTGCATCGTCGAGATCGCCGAGCAGACCGGCCACGACGCGGCCCGCGACCTGATGGATGCCGTCGGCGCGTAGGTTCCTCTGTGTTCCAGATCCCCGGCGCGAAGTTCGGGTGGCGCGAAACGCAGCTAGAAGATGGTGATGCGGTCGAAGTCGGCGCCGTGCTCGACGATCTCGTAGACGGTCGACTCCTTCGCGCCGTCGGTCCAGATGTCGATGCCGCGGCCGCGCTGCGCGAGCCCGCCCGGCACCACGAAGGTCATCGGCACCTTGAGCTTCGCGAGCTCCGGCAGCCGGAAAGCCTCGCTCCACTTGGCGTTCGCGCGGTTGCGGGCGTCGCCCGCCCGCACCGCGACCGGCTCGGGCTTGCCGGGGAAGAGCGTCACCGTCACCACGATGCGCCCGTCGGTCTCCTGCACCAACGCGCTCACCATGCCGAGGAAGAAGGGTCCGGTGTCGCCCACGCGCATCGCGACCACCTTGCCGATGGAGACGCCGCGCGAGGCGGTCGCGGGCCGCTGCAGGCGCCAGGCGCCGAGCATCTCGTCGATCACGCTCCAGGTCTCCACCGAGAACTTGTGCTCGGTCACCATCATGCTCTGGGTGCGCTCGGTCACGCGGCCGAACACCTCGATGTCCTGCTTCTCGCGCGCGGAGAGCTCGCGCTTCTTGTCGGGCTGCTCGAAGACCTTGCCGCCGGTCACGTAGAAGTGGATGTCGCCCAGGCCGAAGACCATGCCGGCCGACTTCTCGTCCGGCACGCGCGCGGGGGGGCGCGGCGGAGCGCCGTCGCACCAGAGCCTGTGCAGGCGCTGCATCATGTGCAGCGGGTCGACCTCGGCGAATTGCGCGGGCAGACCCAGCGTGGACGCATCCTCGTTGCCCTTCAGCGCATGGATGCGCTTGCGAAGGCTGAGCGAAACGGCGGTGGTATCGAGGATGCGGCGATTGTCCCCCTCCTCGACCTGCGCCGGCGGACGCGCGCCGATGTCGCGCTCCAGGTCCACCGCGAGCGCGTGGGTCGAGCCTTCCGGCGCCGCCGCCCCCACCTTCACCCTGCGGATCCACGTACGCAGCAACGCCTCGGTGAAATCGATCTCGGGCGCGCCGAGCTCCGACAGGTACGCCGCCTGCAGCATCACCACCCGCGCGTAGGCCTCCTCGACGCTCGAGCCCGTATCGTCGCCCTCGAGCGAGTCCTTGACGCGCTCCTCCCGCAATCCGGCCTGCTCGGTGTCGCGATACTGCTGGTGCAGCCGCACCCAGAGCTGCGGGTCGAAGCGGCGATAGACGATGGCGTGGAAAAGCATCTGCGCGCCGAGGTAGCGGATCACGCGCTGCGCGATGAGCGCGGCATGCTTGGCGAGGTCGGCATCGGCACGCGCCGCATCGGCAACCGCTCGGTATCCGGCCTCCATCTCCTCGAGGAGCGCGCGGCCGGTGCGCCACGCATCGGTGTCGTTGGGCGAGAGCGGCAGCGACTTGCCGAAGTATCGCGAGCGCTGCTCGCCCTGCAGGTACGCGATCTTGTCGCGCATCGTCTCCAGGCACTTCAGCCGCTCGAGCCCCGCCATGCCGGAGGCGTTCAAGCCGCGCAGCCCTTCGTGCAGCAACGTCTGCGCCTGCGGGATGTTGGTGAGCGGCAGCGCCCCCACCCATTCCTTGCACCCGTGCGCGCCGTCGAAGGCGAGGCCGCCTTCGCGTTGTCCGGGAGGGGTGGCGGACATGGTTACGGACCGAGGCGGGCGATCAGCGCCGCCGAGACCTTGTCAGCGCGCGCCGCCCGATCCGCGGGAGCGGCGGCCTCGCGCCGGGGCGCGGCCCAGATCGGGGCGGGGAAGTGGCGGTCGTCGCGAAAGCGCGGCACCACGTGCCAGTGCACGTGGGGGGTCATGTTGCCGAGGCTCGCGATGTTCATCTTGTCCGGTCGCATCGTCTCACGCACCGCCGACTCGACGGCGTAGACCACCGCCATCAGCCCGTCACGCTCGGCGGGATCCAGGTCCGTCATCTCCCGCGCATGGCGCTCGAGTATCACGCGACAGAACCCCGGGTAGTCGGGCTCGTCTACGCGCACCACGCGGCAGAGGTCATTCTGCCAGAGCACCGCCCCGCCGGGAGAGCCGCAGAATTCGCAGTCCATCAGAAGGGCTGGCGGGTGATCGTCTTGGCGCCGGAGACGCCGTCGATGGTGTAGCTCATGACCGCATTGTTGACGTCGTTGAAAGTGAAGGTCACGGTGCCTGCCGGCGCCGCGTTGAACGCCGCCGGGTTGTACACCGCGCCCAGCCAAGCCGAGCCGGAGGTGCGGTAGGCCGCCCCGCGGTAGACGTTCGCCGCGGTCCACTCGCCGCCCGGGACCACATACCAGACGGTGCGCCCATCCGGGTCGTAGGTGTACCAGACCGCAAAGAGGGTGCGGTATTGCTGGTTGATCGCGACCCCCCAGCCGTTCTGCGCGATGCCGCCCCACCACAAGTCGGAGTAGGTGGCGATCGGCGTGCTGTCCCTGGGACCGAAGGCCTGGCGCTGGATCGACTTGGTGCCGCTCACGCCGTTGATGGTGTAGTTGAGCGTCGCGTTATTCAAGCCATTGAAGGTGAGGCTCGCGGTGCCCAACGACGGGCCCACCACGATGCGCGAGGCGTCGTAGTTGCCGAACCAGCTGCCGGTGGGCGCGTAGAGCGCGCCGCTATAACTGGTGAACGAGCCGTTCCACGCGCCGTCCGGCAGCACCGCCCAGACGGGCCGGCCCTGCGAATCGTAGATGTACATCGCCGCGAAGATCTTCGCCCCGTGTTGCGAGATGCTCATTCCCCAGCCGTTCTCCTGCGTGCCCGACCACCACAGGTCCTGGTAGTTGTTGGGCCCGCCGGCGGCGACCGCGATCTTGAACATGCCGCGGCCGTAGGTCGCCGCGCCGAGGGTGTTGTCGTCGATCCAGAAGAGCTCGCGCACGCGAATATTCGCCGGGCCCTCGTTGGTGGTCGACCAGGTGGCGCCGCCGTTCTCGCTCGCGAAAACGCCGACCGAGGTGGCGACATAGAGCCATTGGCCATTCCGGGCGTGGCGCTTGATATCGAAGATCGGCGCCTCGGGCAGGTTGCCGGTGATCGAAGCCCAGGTGGCGCCGCCGTCGAGCGTCTGCCAGAGGTTGGACGGGTTGAAGCCGGTGACGGCCACGATCACGCGCGACGGATTGTCACGATCGACCATGATGCGCTGCACGCGACGCCCTGGCAGCACGCCCTGGCCCACGCGCGCCCAGGTCGGCGTCACGGCGAGACCATCGGTGGTCTTGTAGACCTCGCCGTTGTTGTGGCCGATCCAGATGGCGTTGCCGTTGCCCTCGTGCACCGCGATGGCGTTGATGAAATTGTCGGTGGCCGCCGAGGGCTGCTTGATCACGCGCCACGTGGGCGGCGTGGTGAGGCGCAGGTTGTCGGTGACCCAGAGAGAGTTCGCGCCCGCGAGCATCCGCGCCGGATTGTTGGGATCGAGGATGAAGGGGGCGATGAAGTTCGCCTTCTGCGTCGTGCCGGGCCCGCATTGGGAAGTGCCGCTGTCGGGCTTGTAGGCCTCGGTGATGCCGGTGCAGATGTACTGGGCGAAACCGCCGCCGTTGGTGCTGCGGAAAATCGCGAGGTAGTAGATCTCGCCGTACATCAACTGGTCGTTGTTGGGATCGACCGCGACGTAGCCGCCGTCGGCGCCGCGCCAGGCGCTCCACTGGTTCTGGTTCAACAGCAGCGAGCCGTTGTCCTGGGTGCCGCCGATGATCCGGCCGCCGGCCGCGGTGCGCCCCGCCCCGCTGTAGAACTGGGTGACCGCGAGGCCCCGGTTGAGGTTGGTCCAGCCCAGGCCGATGGAGCTCACCGAACGGACGTTGCCCGCGGCATAGATGCCGCCGTCGTTGCCGTTCAGGAGGAGTTGCCGGCCGGGCCCGAAGTCCGGCGGCGACACCAGCGCATGGTGGTCGGCGTGCGGCGACTCGGGGCTGAGGGTCCAGTCGCTCACCTTGTTGAAGGTCACGCCGCTGTCGAACGACTGGTAGATGTCCAGGCCCGCCACGATCACGTGGGCGGCGTCGGTGGGATCGACCCAGATCGCGTTGTCGTAGTCGCCCTGCGCGGCGAGATGCGCGGTCGTCGCGGTCCTGGTCCACGTGGCGCCGCTGTCGGCGGAGCGCCAGACCTCGCCGCGCGCATGGTCGACCGAGGCGTACGCCACGCCCGGCTGCGAGCGCGCGAAGGCGACCTCGGCGCGATGCCTGTCGGCGTCCGGCTCGACCAGCGGCGCGGTGCGACTCCAGGTGACGCCGGCATCGCGCGAGTAGGCGATGGTGCCGTCGTCCAGGCCGGCGAGCACATTCGCCGGGTTCGAGGGCTCGAAGGCGACGTCGAGCGCCTTCATGCTCGCGACCTTGGTCCAGTTGGCGCCCGCGTCGGTGGAGCGATAGATGCCGCCGGCGACGCCGTTGCTGTGGGTGGTGCCGGCGAGCACGACGGAGGGCTGCGTCGGGTGCACCGCGATGCGGTTCACGTAGCGGAAGTCGGGATTCAGGTCGAAACTGGTCTGCGGCAGCAACGTCCACGTGGCGCCGCCATCGACCGACCTGAAGGCGCCCACGCCCACCAGGCCCGCGCTCACCTCGCCCGTGCCGAGATACACCACGCGCGCGTCCAGCGGATTGAACGCGATGGTGGTGATCGAGAGGTTCGGCAGGAAGTCGTGATTGGCACGCCACGAAGCGCCGGTGTCGTCGGAGATCCAGAGGCCGCCCGAGGCAGTGCCCGCGAGAACGCGCGAGGTGTTCGACGGATCGAAGGCGATCGCGCGCACGCGCCCGCCGACGTTGCCCGGGCCGATCGACTGCCACTGCGAAGGCTGCAGGCCCGCCGACTTGGCGAGCGCCTGCTCGGAAGCGACGCGCGCGATCGCCTGGCGCTGCTCGTGCGCGCGGTAGAACTGCGCCACGGAGGGCGGCCCGTTCTCGTTCGATTCGGTCTCGAGCTGGTACTGCTTGTTCATGAGCGCCATGGCGCGGCGCCCCCGCTCCCGGTTGGGGATGCGGAACTTGCTGCCCAGGTCCATGTTGGGCGCGGCGGCCTCGGTGGCGTTACCGGCGCTGGCCACGGCAGGGGGCGCCGCATCGCGCACGCTCGCGCAGCCCGCAAGAAGGAGCGCTAGGAAGCCTGCGAGGCGGCGGAGCGGCGAAGCCATGGGCTCTATATCCGGGAGGGAGATTTGAACCCGTGATCTTGACACGGTGCAGCCCTCGAAAGGGCCCGCCCAGCGTTACTAAAGCAGCACGCGCTCGATGCCGCCGCGGTTGGCGCGCGCGACGAATTCCGGCATCCAGTTCTCGCCCAGGATATGGCGCGCCATCTCGACCACGATGTAGTCGGCGGTGGTGCCGGAATCGTCGTCAAATCGCGACAAACCCTGCAGGCAGGAAGGGCAAGCCGTCAATATCTTCACCGGCTGGTCGCTTCCCGCACGCGCGCGATCCGCCCCCTTGCGCATCTCCTCTTCCTTGCGGAAGCGCACCTGGGTGGCAACGTCCGGGCGGGTCGCGGCGAACGTCCCCGACTCGCCGCAGCAGCGGTCGTTGGTCTTGATGTCGGTGCGGCCCATGAGCTCGTTCACCACCCTGTTCGGTTCGTAGGTCTTCATCGGCGTGTGGCAGGGGTCGTGGTACATGTAGCGCACGCCCTGCAGGCCGTCCAGCTTCAGGCCCTTCTCCAGCAGGTACTCGTGGATGTCGAGCAACCGGCAGCCGGGGAAGATCTTCTCGAATTCGTACTTCTGCAGCTGGTCCATGCAGGTGCCGCACGAGACCACCACCGTCTTGATGTCGAGGTAGTTGAGGGTATTCGCGACACGGTGGAACAGCACGCGGTTCTGGATGGTGATCTTGTCGCCCTGGTCGGCGCGTCCGGCCGAGGTCTGGGGATAGCCGCAGCAGAGGTAGCCCGGCGGCAGCACGCACTGGCTGCCCACGTGATACAGCAGCGCCTGGGTGGCGAGGCCCACCTGGCCGAAGAGGCGCTCGCTGCCGCAGCCGGGGAAATAGAACACCGCGTCGGCATCCTCGCCCGCCTTCACCGGGTCACGGATGATCGGCACGATCGCCGGATCCTCGACGTCGAGCAGCGCGCGCGAGGTGCGCTTCGGCAGCCCACCCGGCATCGGCTTGTTGATGAAGTGGATCACCTGCGCCTTCAACGGCGCCTTGCCGACGGTGGCGGGCGGATGGCGCACCTGCTTCTGCACGAACGGCGTGCGGCCCCAGAGCTTGTTGGCGAGGCGCTGCGCGCGGAAGCCGAAGTCGATCATGCCCGCCTTGATCACCTTGATCTTGACCGGGTCCTGCGCGGTGAGGAACTGCATCGCCGCCCAGGTGCCGAGGTTGGGGCGGCGCTTCCTCAGCTTCGAGAGCAGGTTCCTCATCGCGATCGACACGTCGCCGAAGTCGATGTCCACCGGGCAGGGCGACTCGCACTTGTGGCACACGGTGCAGTGGTCGGCCACGTCGCCGTACTCGTCGAAGTGACGGATGGAGACGCCACGGCGCGTCTGCTCCTCGTACAGGAACGCCTCGGTGAGCAGCGAGGTGGCGAGGATCTTGTTGCGCGGGCTGTAGAGCAGGTTTGCGCGCGGCACGTGGGTGCTGCAGACGGGCTTGCATTTGCCGCAGCGCAGGCAGTCCTTGAACATGTCGGCGATGGCGCCGATGTCGTTCTGCTCGAGGATCAGCGACTCGACGCCGATCAGGGCGAAGGAAGGCGTATACGCGCCGCGCAGGTCGCTGCCTTCCAGCAGCTTGCCGCGGTTGAAGCGCCCTTCGGGATCGACGCGTTGCTTGTATTCGGCGAAGGGCCTGAGCTCCTCCGCGGTGAGGTACTCGATCTTGGTGAGGCCGATGCCGTGCTCGCCGGAGATCACGCCGCCCAGGTCGCGCGCGAACTGCATGATGCGCGCGACGGCTTCGTTGGCCTCGCGCAGCATCTCGTAGTTGTCGGAGTTGACCGGGATGTTGGTGTGCACGTTGCCGTCGCCGGCGTGCATGTGCAGCGCCACGAAGACCCGCCCGCGCAGCACCTCGGCGTGGATCGCCTCGATCGCCTTCATCACCGGCTCGAAGTCGCGGCCGCCGAAGATTTCGCGCAGGGGTTCCCTCAGCTCCGCCTTCCACGAGATGCGCATCTGGTGCAGCTGCACCCGCTCGAAGACCGTGGGCTCGGGATCCGCGCCGATCTTGTCCGAGTCCATCCCGAGTCCCTCCAGATCGGTGCGCACGTCGTGCGCCGCACGGTCGAGGTTGGCGAGGACGAATTTCCAGCGGTTCGCGGTGCGATGGAGGAGCTCGAGGGCCTGCTGCGGCCGGTCGGCGAAGAGCTCCTTCGCGCCCACCTTGGCATCGGCGTGGGTCGGCATCTCGCCCGCGAAGAATGCCTCGAGCGCCAGGACCAGCTTCAGCTTGCTGGCGATCGAGAACTCGATGTTGATGCGCTCGATACCCTCGGTGTAGTCGCCCAGGCGACCCAGGGGGATCACCACGTCCTCGTTGATCTTGAAGGCGTTGGTGTGCCTGGAGATGGCGGCGGTGCGCGCGCGGTCGAGCCAGAAGCGCTTCCTCTGCTCGCCGGTGACCGCGATGAAGCCTTCGCCATCGCGCGCGTTGGCGATGCGCACCACGTGGGAGGCGGCCTCGGCCGCGGCATTCTCGTCGTCGCTCACGATGTCGCCCAGCAGGATCATGCGCGGGCGGCCGCGATCCTTGGCCTTGGTGGCGTAGCCGACCGCCTTCACGTAGCGCTCGTCGAGGTGCTCGAGGCCCGCGAGGATCGCCTTGGGATGCTGGTCGAGGTAGTTCTTGATCTCGACGATCGAGGGCACCGCCTTCTTCACGTCGCCGAAGAACTCCAGGCACACGGTGCGCACGTGCTTCGGCATGCGATGCAGGATGAAGGTGGCCGAGGTGATGAGGCCGTCGCAGCCCTCCTTCTGCACGCCCGGAAGTCCCGCGAGGAACTTGTCGGTCACGTCCTTGCCGAGGCCTTCCTTGCGCAGGCGCTTGCCCTCGACCTCGAGCAGCTCCTCGCTCTTCAGCGTCTTGCCGTCGGCGGCGAAGCGGCGCATGCGAAAGCGCGCCAGGGGAGCGTCGTGGATGCGGCCGCGGTTGTGGTCGAGGCGCTCGACCTCGAGCCAGCCCGCGTCGGGCGTGACCATGCGCCACGAGGCGAGGTTGTCGAGCGCCGTGCCCCAGAGCACCGCCTTCTTGCCGCCGGCGTTCATCGCGACGTTGCCGCCGATGCAGGACGCGTCCGCCGAAGTGGGATCCACCGCGAACACCAGGCCACGCTCCTCCGCCGCCTCCATCACGCGCTTGGTGACCACGCCCGCGCCGCAACGGATCACCGCGCACGGCTCGGTGAGGCCCGGCAGCACGCGATCCTCGATCGGCTCGAAGCGGTCGAGCTTCTCGGTGTTGATCACCGCCGAGAGGCGATCGAGCGGGATCGCGCCGCCCGTGTATCCCGTTCCGCCTCCGCGCGGGATGATGGTGAGGCCGAGCTCGATCAGCGCCTTCACGATCGGCGCGCACTCCTCCTCGGTGTCCGGGTTCACCACGACGAAGGGGTACTCCACCCGCCAGTCGGTGGCGTCGGTCACGTGCGAGACGCGCGCCATGCCGTCGAACTGGATGTTGTCCTTGCGCGTGATCGCGGACAGGCGCCGCGTCACCTTGCGCCTCAGGCTGCGCGTTTCGGCGAACTGGTTCTCGAATCCCTGCACGGCGCTTCGCGCGGCCGAGAGGAGCTCCGCCACGCGATCGTCATCGGCCGCGATCTTGTCGCCGCGGCGCTTCTCGATCTCGGCCAGGCGGTGGCGCATCGCGTCCACCAGCATGTTGAGCCGCCGCGGGCTGTCGAGGAGATCGTCCTGCAGGTAGGGGTTGCGATTCACCACCCAGATGTCGCCCAGCACCTCGTAGAGCATGCGCGCCGAGCGCCCGGTCACGCGCTGCGCTCGCAGCTCGTCCAGCGCCTCCCAGGCGTGCTCGCCCAGCAGGCGGATCACGACCTCGCGATCGGAATACGACGTGTAGTTGTAGGGGATCTCGCGAAGGCGGGCGGTCATGGGAGTTCGAGCCGCCGCGGGCCGGGAAGTTGCGGCGCAGCGTTCGATCTTACGCGACGGCGGGGGCGATCCACGCCGCGGCCTGCGCCACCGCGAGGTAGCGCGCGAGCTTGCCGAGCGCCATCGCCGCCAGGGCTGCAAACCAGTGGATGCGGAGCCAGCCCGCCGCCGCGCAGAGCCCGTCGCCCACGATCGGCACCCACGAAAGGAGCAGGGCCCAGGCCCCGTAGCGCCGCACCCCTGCGAGCACTCGCATGTCGGACGACTTGCGCGCAGGCAAGACGCGCCCCACGCCATAGGTGGTCATGCCGCCCAGCGTATTGCCGACCGTGGCCACCACGATCGCCTCCGCGAAGCGTTCCGGGAAGGCTCCGAGGACCGCGACCAGCACGATTTCTGAGTTGGCCGGCAGCACCGTCGCCGACACGAATGCCGCGGCGAAGAGGGCCGCCAATCCGGTGTCGCCGCTCCATTGGAACATCGGGCGAGTGTAGCAATCGATGGTGTAGGCTTTCACTTCCATGACGCGCATCCCAGACATCGTCCGCATCGCCACGCGCGAGAGTCGCCTGGCGATGGTCCAGACCGAGATGGTCGCGGCCGCGTTGCGTGCAGGAAACCCCGGCCTCGCGGTCGAGATCGTCGGCATGACGACCAAGGGCGACCGCATCCTCGACCGGCCGCTCTCCCAGGTGGGCGGCAAAGGCCTGTTCGTGAAGGAGCTCGAGGTCGCGATGGAAGAGGGCCGCGCCGACATCGCGGTGCATTCGATGAAGGATGTGCCGATGGTGCTGCCGCCGCAGTTCGCGCTCACCACGTTCGGCGAGCGCGAGACGCCGGTCGATGCGTTCGTGTCACAGCGATATGCGAGCCTTGCCGACCTGCCCGATGGCGCCATCGTCGGCACCTCGAGCCTGCGACGCGAATGCCAGTTGCGCCACGCCTATCCGAAACTGCAGCTGCTCCCGCTGCGCGGCAACGTGATCACCCGCCTGGCGAAGCTCGATGCCGGCGACTACCAGGCGATCATCCTGGCCGCCGCAGGCCTCACGCGCCTGGGGCTCGCGGATCGCATCCGCGCCCCGCTCCCCGAGACGCTCGCGATCCCGGCGATCTGCCAGGGCATCCTCGCGATCGAATATCGCCGCGAGCGCGACGACCTCGCCGCCCTGCTCGGCGCCTTCGAGCACCGGCCCACCGCGGTGGCCGCCGAGGCGGAGCGCGCGCTGGGCCTGGTGGTCGAGGGCAGCTGCGAAGTCCCGGTCGGCGCCCTGGCGCGGGTTTCCGGCGGTGAAGTCTCGCTGGAAGGCTTCATCGGGCTACCCGATGGGCGGCGCGTGGTGCGCGACCGGCTCGCAGGGCCCGTGGCCCAGGCCCGCGACGTGGGCGCACGCCTCGGCCGCAAGCTGCTGGACGCGGGAGGAGCGGAGATCCTTCGCGAGCTCGCCGCGCGCGCGGCATGAACGCGCCGCGGCTGCAGGGAATGGGCATCGTGATCACGCGTCCCCGGCCTGCCGCGGAGGCCCTGGCGGCGGTGCTGGCCGCGGAAGGCGCCACGCCCTTCGTGTTTCCGGCGCTCGCGATCGAGGACCTTCCCCCCTCCGATGCGCTGGAGGCCGCGCTGGCGAGGCTGCCCGATTCGGCGCTCGCGATCTTCGTGAGCGCGCACGCGGTGCAGAAAGGGCTTGCCGCCGCCGCGCGCCACGGCCCCTGGCCGGCGCAGACCGCGGTTGCCGCCGTGGGCGAAGCCACGGCGCTCGCGCTCAGGAACTCCGGCTTCGCGGAGGTGATCTCACCGCGCGAGCGCCACGACAGCGACTCCCTCGCGGCGCTGCCGGAATTGCAGGCCCGGCGCGTGTCCGGCCAGAATGTCGTCATCTTCCGCGGGGAAGGCGGCCGCGAGCGCCTGAAGCAGGTGCTGGAGGAGCGTGGCGCGCGCGTCTCCTATGCCGAGTGCTACCGCCGGGTGCGGCCGGACGTGGACCCGGGGCCGCTGATGCAGGCCTGGGCGCGCGGCGCGGTGCAGGCGGTGAGCGCGCTCTCCGGCGAGACGCTCGAGAACTTCGTCGCCATGGTCGGCGCGGAGGGCGCGAGCCGGCTCGCCTCCGCGGTGCTGTTGGTGCCGCACGAGGCGGTGGCGGCGAATCGCGAGGCGCGACGCTTCGCGAAGGTGGTCGTGGCGCCCGCCGGCGCCGAGGGCATCGTGAATGCGCTTTCCCGTCTTCGAGTGACTCCATGAGCGAGCAGGTTCCCGTTCCCGCGCCACCCGCCGCCGCGCCTGCGCCGCTGCCGCCGCGCTCGGCATCGAGGCGCCCGGAGGACCGTACCGCGCGGACCCTGACCATCCTCGCGCTGCTCGCCACCGCGGCCGCGGCGTGGATCGCGATCGACGCGCGCCTTGCGGTGCGCGCGATGGAGGCGAGCGCCGGGGCGAGGCTGGGCGAGCTGGGCACCGAATCGCAGCAATCGCGCGCCGCCATCACCCAGGGACAGGCCGCGGTGAAGGACGTGCAGGCGCGCATGACCGAGATCGAGGCGCGCGTCGCCGACACCCAGGAGCAGCGCGTGGCGCTCGAGGAGATGTACCGCGAGCTCTCGCGCAACGCCGACGACCGCGTGCTCGCGGAGGTCGAGCAGATGCTGGTGCTCGCGAGCCAGCAGCTGCAGTTGGCGGGCAACGTGAAAAGCGCGCTCGCCGCGCTGCAGGCCGCCGACCAGCGCCTGGCGCGCGCCGAGAAGCTCGCCGCGACGCCGCTCAGGCGCGCGATCACCCAGGACATGGACCGGCTGAAGGCGGTGCCGATGGTGGATACCGCCGGGCTCGCGGTCAAGATCGACCAGGTGATCGGGCAGGCGGACGCGCTGCCGCTCCTCATCTCCGAGACGCTGCCCGCGGCGCGGGTGTCGCGCATCAAGGTGAGCGAGGAGCAGGGGTTCACGCGCGCGGCGCGCGACCTCTGGGAGGAGATGAAGGGCCTGGTGCGCATCCGCGACCTCGAGACCCAGGACGCGGCGCTGCTTGCGCCGCAGCAGGGCTATTTCCTGCGCGAGAACGTGAAGCTGAGGCTGCTGGCGGCGCGCATGGCGCTGCTGGCGCGCGACGAGGCGGCGTTCCGCGAGGACATGAAGGCGAGCCAGGCGTGGATCGCGCGCTACTTCGACGCCAAGGCGCGGCCCACGCAGGCAGCGCTCGCGACGCTGAAGCAGGTGGCGGACACGCCCGTCACGATCGCGGTCCCCGACATCAACGCGAGCCTCGCGGCGGTGCGCACCGCGCGCTCGGCGCGCGAAAAACGCTAGGTCATGCGCTTCGCCATCTGGTCGATCGTGCTCGCCGCCGTGGCCGTGGGCGTCGCGCTCTTCGCGCGCAACTCCACCGGCTACGTGGTGATCGTGCAGGCGCCGTACCGCATCGAGCTGTCGCTGAACCTGCTCGTGTTCCTGGTGGTCGCGGGCTACTTCGCCTTCTACATGCTGGTGCGCCTCGCCGCCACGCTCATCGGCATCCCGAAGCGAGTGCGCCTGTACCGCGAGGAGCGCACGCGCACGCGGCTGCGCCAGGCGCTGAACGACGCGCTGCTCGCCTTCTTCCAGGGGCGCTACGCCTCGGCGGAGAAGAGCGCCTCCGCGGCGCTCCTCGGCGACGAGACCAAGGGCGTGGCGGCGATCATCGCGGCGCGGAGCGCGCACGAGCTCGGCCGCTTCACCGAGCGCGAGCAGTTCCTCGACCAGGCGAAAGGCGCGGAGCCCGAGGTCGACCAGGCGCGCCTCACCACGCTCGCGGACCTGCTGGTGTCGCAGGGGCGGCACGAGGAGGCGCTCGCCGTGCTGAAGGACCTGTCGGCGCGCGATTCCCGCAACCTGCGGCTGCTGCGGCTGAAGCTCCAGGCGGAGGCCGCGCTGCGCAACTGGGACGAGGTGCTTGCCACCGCCGCCTCCCTCCTCAAGCTGGGAGGCATCGGCCCAACGGAGGCGGCCGCCGCACGCCGCGCGGCGCACCTCGGGAACCTGAACCGCAAGGCCCAGGACGCGACCGCGCTCGCCGCCTACTGGAAGCAGCTGCCGACCGAGATCCGCATGGATGCCGCGGTGGCCGCGACCGCCGCGCGCTACCACCTCGCCCTCGGCGGCAATGCCGAGGCGCTGGCGATCATCGAGCAGGCGCTGGAGCGCGAATGGAACGCGGGCCTCATCGCGCTCTATGGCGATGCGGCGGGCGCCGACGCGCTGCCGCAGATCGAGCGCGCGGAGAGGTGGCTGCGCGAGCACGCGCGCGACCCGGCGCTGCTGCTGGCACTCGGCAAGCTCTGCCTGCGCCAGGGCCTGTGGGGCAAGGCGCAAAGCTATATCGAGGCGAGCCTCGCGCTCGAGCCCACGCACGACGGCCACATGACGCTCGCTTCACTGATGGAGAAGATCGGCAAGCCCCAGGAAGCCGAGAAGCACTTCCGCCGCAGCGCCCAGCTCGCCGGCTAGGGCGAGGACCGTTCCACAGGGGGAAAGAGAATGCGCGAGTATTCCGCACTGAAACTGTCGCTGCTGCCGGCGGGAAGCCGCGTAGCCGAACCGCAACCGCCGGAGCGCGTCACGCTCGACGATCCCGCGTTCGCGGTGATGACCGACCTGCGCGAGGTCTCCGCCGTGACCACCCGCCCCGAGGAGTCGATGCACGACGCGCACGCGCTCATGCTGCAACGCCGAGTGCGGCTGCTTTTCGTGCTCGATTCCGGCCGCGTGCTGGCCGGCGTGATCACCGCCACCGACCTCCTGGGCGAGAAGCCGATGCGCTTCATGCAGAGTCGTGGTGTCGCGCACGGCGAGATCACGGTTGGCGACCTCATGACGCCCGCCAGCATGCTCGAGGCGATGCCGGTCCAGGACGTGTCGCAGATGCGCGTGGGGCACATCGTCGCCACGCTGAAGGCGGTGCGGCGCCAGCACCTGATGGTGGCCGAGGATGGCGGCAAGCGCGTGCGCGGGCTCTTCTCCGCCTCGCAGATCGCGCGCCGGCTCGGCATGGAGCTGCAAACCTTCGAGGTCGCCCGGACGTTCGCGGACATCGAGGCGGCGCTGGTGAGATAGGTGGCCGATCGCTGGCGGGAGGCCTGGGAAGGCTTTCGCTGGAGCGTCCCCGCCGACTTCAACATCGCGCGCTGGACCTGCCATCGGTGGGCGGGCGAAGGCGATCGCGTGGCGCTTGTCTGGGAGGACGAGTCCGGGGAGACGCGAACGTATACGTACCCCCAGCTCCTGTCGGCCGCCAATCGCCTCTCGAATACGCTCGCGCATCTGGGCATCCGCCGCGGCGACCGCGTGGCGCTGATCCTGCCGCAGCGCCCCGAGACGGTGATCACGTATCTCGCCTGCTTCCAGATGGGCGTGATCGCGGTTCCCCTGTCATTTCTCTTCGGGCCCGAGGCGCTCCAGTACCGCCTCGCCGATAGCGGCGCGCGGGCGGTGGTGGTGGATCCCGACACGGCGGGCAACCTGGCCCCGGTACGCGCTTCGTTGGCCGCTCTCGAGCACGTGATCGGCGTTGCCGGCGCCGCGGGTGCGGGAATGCTCGACTGGGATGAGACGCTCGCGCGGGCATCCGACCGTTACCAGCCGGCGCCGACCGTGGCGCGCGATCCCGCGGCCATCATCTATACGAGCGGCACCACCGGGCCACCCAAGGGCGCGCTGTTGCCGCACTGCGCCCTTGTCGGAAACCTGCCGGGTTTCGAGTATTCCCACGACGGCTTTCCGCGCGCGGGCGACCTCTTCTGGTCGCCGGCCGACTGGGCGTGGACCGGAGGCTTGTGGGACGCGCTGATGCCGACTCTTTATCACGGCCTCGCCATTCTCGGCTTCCGCGGCCGTTTCGATCCCGAGCGCGCGTGCTATCTGATGGAGAAGTACGCGATCCGCAACACGTTCCTGTTTCCGACGGCGCTCAAGATGATGATGCAGGCGGTGCCACACCCGCGCGCGTCGCACGCCATCGGGCTGCGGTCGCTGATGAGCGGCGGTGAGCCCGTGGGGCCGGCCGTGTTCCACTGGTGCCGCGAGGAGCTGGGCGTCACGGTAAACGAGATCTTCGGCCAGACCGAGATGAACTACATCGTCGGCAACTCCCACGAGCTGTGGCCGGTGAAGCCGGGCTCGATGGGGCGTCCCTACCCCGGCCATCGCATCGCGGTGATCGACGACGCGGGCCGCGAGCTCCCCGCGGGCGAGGTGGGCGACGTCGCGGTGAACCGCCTGTGGCTGGACGGCACCCCCGACCCGGTCTTCTTCCTCGGCTATTGGGGCAACGACGAGGCCACGGCGAAGAAGTATTCCGGCGACTGGTGCCGCACCGGCGACCAGGCATCATGGGATGGCGACGGCTACCTCTGGTACCAAGGGCGCGCCGACGACATGTTCAAGAGCTCGGGTTACCGCATCGGCCCGGCGGAGATCGAGAACTGCCTCATGCGGCACGCCGCCGTCGCCAACTGCGCGGTGGTGCCGTCACCGGACGAGACGCGCGGCGCGGTGATCAAGGCGTTCATCCTGCTGGCGCCGGGCCATGCTGCCGGCGAGCCGCTCAAGGACTCGATCCGCGAGCACGTGAAGGAGCGGCTCGCGGCCTACCAGCAGCCGCGCGAGATCGAGTTCGTGAGCGAGCTGCCGATGACGACCACCGGCAAGGTGCAGCGCAAGGTGCTGCGCGATCGCGAAGCCGAGAAGAAATGAATTTGTACCAGGTTACATTTCCAGGCACCTCGATGGCCCCGCGGAAATGTAACCTGGTACTAATTCATTTCTTCGGGTCTACCGAAGGGGTGAACGCGTCGCAGTAGAACTCGTCCTCGGGGAGCCCGCGCTCCTCGACGAAGCTCTTGCGGGCAACGTCGGTCATGCCGGGCGCGCCGCACGCATACACCTGGTAGCCGGAGAGGTCGGCGAAATCGTCCAGCACCGCCTGGTGCACGAGCCCGGCGCGTCCCTGCCAGGCGTCCTCCGGCACCGCATCCGAAAGCACCGGGATGTAGGTGAAGTTGGCGTGCTTCTGCTGCAACGCCATCGGCAGGTCGTGCAGGTAGAGGTCCCCGCGCGCGCGCGCGCCCCAGTAGAGGACGATCGGGCGGTCCTCGCCGTGGTGCAGCAGGTGCTCGACCTGCGCCTTGATCGGCGCGAAGCCGGTGCCGCCGGCGACGAAGATGTACGGCTTGTCGGTGTCCTCGCGCAGGTAGAAGGTGCCGAGCGGCCCCTCGAAGCGCAGGATGGCGCGCTCCTTCATCTCCTCGAACACGTACTTCGAGAAGGCGCCGCCCGGGGTCTTCCTCACGTGCAACTGCAGGAACTGGTCGTCGTGCGGCGCGTTCGCCATCGAGAAGCTGCGCCGCTTGCCGTCCTTCATCAGGATGTCGATGTACTGGCCGGCGAGGAACTGCAGGCGCTCGCCCGCGGGGAGCTTCAGCGAGATCACCGCGACGTCCTCCGCCGGCTTCTCCACCTTCTCCACGCGGCACGGAAGCGTGCGGATGGCGAGGTCCTTGGCGCCGGCGAGCTCGCGGACCTCGAAGACGATGTCGGTGAGCGGACGCGTGCAGCAGGTGAGCGCCTTGCCCGCGAGCTTCTCGGAATCGTGGAGCGCGCGATCCTGGTACTCGCCGTACGCGAGCTCGCCCGAGCGCAGCACGCCCTTGCACGCGCCGCATGCGCCGTTGCGGCAGCCGTAGGGCAGGCCGATGCCCTGGCGAAGCGCCGCTTCGAGGAGGGTCTCGCCGGGGACGACCTCGAACGTGTGGCCGCTCGGCTCCAGCTTCACCGTGCGCGCCGGCGCGTGGGGATCAGGCAATTCGGACTTTCGGTTGTTCGCGCGCGGGTGGGATGCCGCGGCGCGCTCGCGGAGTGAGGCGAATTTTACCGCAAGCGAAACGCGCCCCTAGCGGGTGCGGCGGAATTCGCCCTCGATCAGCGTGCCGCCGGACCGGGGCCGCGGGGCCGATTCCGCGACCACGCGGGGTCCGGGCAGCAGGAGCAGCGTGAGGGCGATCAGGTCCGAGACCACGCCCGGGAAGACCAGGAACAGGCCGGCGACCACGGTGCGCGCGCTATCGGTGAACGCCGCTATCGAGAAGCGCCCCTGGGCAAGCCCGGCCGCGAGGCGCGCGAGCATCGCGAAACGTGCTTCCTTGATCAGCGCGATGCCGGCGCAGGCCGCGAGCACCACCCAGGCGAAGATCCACCATCCGAGCGTCTCGGTGAGGCGCACCAGCACCACGGCTTCCAGAAGGGGGAAACCCAGTAAAATCGCAACCAGAACCAGCCGCATCCGTATCACCCGTCCCTGTTCGCTTGGGCCTTCCGCCCGGGCGAGGAAGCTTCCCCGCCGTGGCCGTCATCGCCGTACTCACAAACCTACCCGACTCCGAGTCCGCTTTCAATCTGGCGCGCGAGGTGGTCCATCTCGGACTGGCCGCCTGCGCCAACGTTCTGGCCCCGGCGACGTCCTTCTACCGCTGGGAGGGCCGCGAGGAGCAGGCGGCCGAAGTGCCGGTCCTCATCAAGTCCACGGAGGCACGCTACTCCGACCTGGAGCATGCGATCAAGCGCCTCCACCCTTATTCGGTGCCGGAGATCGTGGCGTGGCCGATCGATCGCGGCTCGCCGGACTACCTCGCCTGGGTCGAGCAGCAAACCCTGGCGTGAGCACCCGGACCTTCTTCGCGGTCGTGGGCCTCCTCGCCCTCGCCGCCGGCACCGCCCTCTGGCTCACGGGCCGGACGGGATTGGCCCCGACCGGCCCCACGAGCATCGCGCCGCCCGCCCTTTACGCGGCCACCTTCCTGGACGAGTCCGGCCAGCGGCAGGCCCTCGGCCAGTACCAGGGCCGGCTCCTGGTCCTCAACTTCTGGGCGACCTGGTGCGCGCCCTGCCGCGAAGAGATGCCCGCCTTCGCCCGCCTTCAAGGGCGCTGGAAGAACAAGGGCGTCCAGTTCGTCGGGATTTCGGCCGAGGACCGGGACCTTGTCGCCCGATTCGGTCGCGAGCTCTCGATACCCTACCCCCTCTGGACCGGCGGCGACGAGGTCGGGGAGCTTTCCCGCCGGCTGGGAAACAAGGTGGGCGTCTTGCCGCACACCGCCATCATCGGCCCTCAAGGCGAGGTGCTCGAGGTCCGTGCGGGAGTCTTTAGTGAATCGGAGCTGGAAAGGCGCCTGACGGCCTTTGCGCCGAAAACGCGGTAACTCCTGTTAAAAGTTCACATTTTCGCCGTACGAACGGATAGCGTTTAGTCGCTTCCAGACAACAAGCTTATTTCGTGCCCGACCGAGGCGGCCCCGGCGGGGACCGGACCGATCTCCCGCCAAAACTGGACATCGTGCCGGCACTTCCGGCAAACTCGCCGCCCATGCCCAAGATCCTGGTCATCCACGGCCCGAACTTGAATCTCCTCGGCCAACGCGAGACCGAGCATTACGGACGGGAGACGCTGCAGTCGATCGACGAGCGCCTGGTGGCCCAGGGCCGCAAGGCAGGGGTCACGGTCGAGACGTTCCAGAGCAATGCCGAGGCACCTCTCATCGATCGCATTCATGCGGCGAAAAGCGACGAAACTGGATACATCGTCATCAATCCTGCAGCCTTCACGCACACCAGCGTGGCGCTGCGCGACGCCCTGGCCGCGGTCAGCATCCCCTTCATCGAGGTCCATATCTCCAATGTCCATGCGCGCGAGCCGTTCCGCCAGCACTCCTATTTCTCCGACCTGGCGGCCGGTGTGATCAGCGGCCTTGGACCACAGGGATACGAGCTCGCCCTGGAAGCGGCGCTGCGCGCCGTGAAGGCGGGCTGAGCCATGGATCTGCGCAAGCTGAAGAAGCTGATCGACCTGGTGCAGGAATCCGGCATCGGCGAGATCGAGATCACCGAAGGCGAGGAGAAGGTGCGCATCAGCCGCCAGCTGGCCGCCCCCGCGGTGATGATGTCTCCGCAATTGCAGCCGATGCACTACGGAATGCCGCCGCCGAGCGGCGGGCCGTCGGGCGGGACCGCGCAACCGGGCGGGCCCGCGGCGCCCGCCGCCCCCGAGCAGAAGGGGCATGCCCTCAAGTCCCCCATGGTGGGCACCTTCTACCGGGCTCCCTCCCCGGGCGCCCCGTCGTTCGTCGAGGTCGGGCAGTCCGTGACCAAGGGGCAGACCCTCTGCATCATCGAGGCGATGAAGCTGCTGAACGAGATCGAGAGCGACGCGACCGGCACCGTGAAGGCGATCCTGGTGGAGAACGGCCAACCCGTCGAGTACGGCCAGCCGCTTTTCCTGATCGAGTAGCGTGTTCGAGAAGATCCTCATCGCCAACCGGGGCGAGATCGCGTTGCGCATCCAGCGGGCTTGCCGCGAGATGGGCATCAAGACGGTGGCGATCCATTCGGAGGCCGATGCCGACGCCAAGTACGTGATGCTCGCCGACGAGTCGGTGTGCATCGGGCCGCCGCCGTCGCGCGACAGCTACCTCAATATCCCGGCGATCATCAGCGCCGCCGAGGTGACCGACGCGCAGGCGATCCATCCCGGCTACGGCTTCCTTTCCGAGAACGCCGACTTCGCCGAGCGGGTGGAGAATTCCGGCTTCGTCTTCATCGGCCCGCGCGCCGAATCGATCCGCATGATGGGCGACAAGATCTCGGCCAAGGCCGCGATGAGGAAGGTGGGCGTGCCCTGCGTTCCCGGCTCCGACGGCGCCCTTCCCGACGACCCGAAGGAGATCAGGCGCCTGGCCGCCGCCATCGGCTACCCGGTGATCATCAAGGCGGCGGGCGGCGGCGGCGGGCGCGGCATGCGCGTGGTGCACACCGAGGCGGCGCTGGTGAACGCGGTCGGCATGACGCGCGCCGAGGCGCAGAACGCCTTCAACAATCCCACCGTCTACCTGGAGAAATTCCTCGAGGACCCGCGCCACATCGAGATCCAGGTGCTCGCCGACGAGCACAAGCAGGCGATCTACCTCGGCGAGCGCGACTGCTCGATGCAGCGGCGCCACCAGAAGATCATCGAGGAGGCCCCGGCGCCGCTGGTGAAGCCGCGCCTGATCGAGCGCATCGGCGAGAGGTGCGCCGACGCCTGCCGCAAGCTCGGCTACCGCGGCGCGGGCACCTTCGAGTT
This sequence comes from Usitatibacter sp., assembly GCA_046590805.1. GTDB lineage: Bacteria > Pseudomonadota > Gammaproteobacteria > Burkholderiales > Usitatibacteraceae > Usitatibacter. The sequence goes on along the minus strand of JBKJTM010000394.1, from coordinate 7,460 downwards.
CCTCTACGAGAACGATGAGTTCTACTTCATCGAGATGAATACCCGCGTGCAGGTCGAGCACCCGGTCACCGAGATGATCACCGGCGTGGACATCGTCCAGGAGCAGATCCGCGTGGCTGCAGGGCTCAAGCTGCGCTACCGGCAGAAGGACATCGTCAAGCGGGGGCACGCGATCGAGTGCCGCATCAACGCCGAGAACGCGTACACCTTCGTGCCCTCGCCCGGGCGCATCACGCAATACCACGTCGCGGGCGGGCCCGGCATCCGCTACGACTCGCACGTCTACGCCAACTACTACGTGCCGCCGTACTACGACTCGCTGATCGGCAAGCTGATCGCCTACGGCGACACGCGCGAGCAGGCCATCGCCCGCATGCGGGTAGCGCTCTCCGAGATGGTGATCGAGGGCATCCAGACCAACATCCCGCTGCACCAGGAGCTGATGAACGACGCCGCCTTCGTGCGCGGCGGGGTGAATATCCACTATCTCGAGGAAAAGATGGCGGCGTTGAAGTCGATCCAGGCCGAGATCTAGGTCAGGTCGCTGGCATGGCCTGGCAACGAATAGCCCTCATCGTTGCGGGGGAGCACGCCGAGGCGCTGGTGGAAGCGCTCGAAGCGCGTGGCGCGATCTCGGTGGACGTCTCCGACGCCGACGCTGGCACCGAGCGCGAGCAAGCGGTGTTCGCCGAGCCGGGCGCGGACGCCGGGCTCTGGCCGCGCTGCCGGCTCTCGGCGCTCTTCGAGGCGCGCGCGGAAATCGCGGCGGCGCTCGATGCCGCCCTCGCCGAAGCGGGCGCGCCCGCGATCGAAGCCGCCTCCACCGATCGCCTCGAGGACGCCGACTGGGTCGCCCTCACGCAACGCCAGTTCGCGCCCATGCAGGTGGGCGAGCGCCTGTGGATCGTCCCCACATGGCACCAGGCACCGGACGCGAATGCGATCAACGTGGCGCTCGATCCGGGCGCAGCCTTCGGCACCGGCAGCCATCCGACCACGCGCCTTTGCCTCGCGTGGCTGGAGCGCAACCTCCGCGCGGGCGACGTCGTGCTCGACTATGGCTGCGGCTCGGGAATCCTCGCTATCGCGGCGATGAAGCTCGGCGCCGCGAGCGCGATTGCCGTCGACGTGGACCCGCTGGCGCTGGAGGCGGCACGCTACAATGCCTCGCGAAACGGCGTCGCGCTGGACGTGCGCGACGCGCAACAGGAGATGGCCCAGACCGCTCGCATCACCGTCGCCAACATCCTCGCGAACCCGCTGCGAATGCTGGCGCCGCTGCTCGCGGCACGCACCCGGCCGGGCGGCGCGATCGCGCTCTCGGGCATCCTCGAGGAGCAGGCCGGGGACGTCGCCGCGGCCTATTCGCCGTGGGCCGCGCTCTCGGTCGCCGCGCGCGACACCGGCTGGGTGCTCCTCGCCGGCGAGCGGCGCGCGGCGTGACCTGATGCTGATCACCACTTGCGGCAACTGCCGGGCGCGCTTCCGCGTGACGCCCCAGCAGCTCAATGCGCGCCAGGGGCAGGTGCGCTGCGGCAAGTGCCAGGGCGTCTTCAACGGTTTCCAGGCACTCGAGCGATTTCCGGACGACGATACCGGCGGGCGGCTGCTGGCCGCGCAGGAGCAGCGAGAGCGGGAGAGCGCGGAACGCAATGCCACCGATGCGGCCGAGACCTACCGCGCCGCGCCGCAGTCGCCGACGATCGACATGCCGGACCTGGAGACGGTGGACAAGCGCCCGCCGACGCCACCGCCCCCCCGCCAGGCGTACGTGCCGCCCGCATACCTCGCAAAGGAGCTCACCCTCGACCTGCCGCCCGAGGATCCGCCGTCGCGCGCGTGGTGGTTTGGCGTGGCGCTGCTTCTCCTGGCGCTGGCGGCGCAACTCGCATTCGCTTTCCGCGGCCCCGCCGCACAACGCTATCCGGCGCTGCGCCCGGCGCTGGAGACGGCCTGCACCTGGCTCAAGTGCGCCGTGCCCTACGCGCGCGAGGACGGACTCCTCAAGCTGGAGGAGTCGGAGCTGCTCGAGGTGCCGGGCAAGCCCACCGAGATCGCGCTCGCCGCGCGGATTCGCAACCTCGCATCGGTGGCGCAGGAATATCCGCACCTCGAGCTCACGCTCACCGACAACAGCGGGCAGGCGGCCGCGCGCCGCGTGCTGCGGCCCACCGACTATCTCGGGCGCCCGCTGGGGGCAGGCGAAGTGATCGCGCCGGGCGTCGAGCTCGCGTTGCAGTTGCGGCTCGAGACACCGCGCCTCAAGGCAACGGGTTACGAGCTGCTGCTGTTCTACCCCTGAGCTCGGCGATCATCGCGTCCATGGCGCGTCCCACCAGCGGCGCGTCGTTCAGCATGCGCGCCATGCCCAGGCGCATCTGCTCCGCGAGCGCCTCCGGGGAGATCGACACCGCGGTCGCGCCGGTGAGGGGATTGGTGAAGAGGTAGGCGCCCTTGCCGGGGCTCACGTACGAAAGCCGCGCGCGCGACGGCGGCCCGCCGAGCCAGCTGAACTCGACCCAGGTGCCGCGCTGCACATGGGCCCACGCGCCGGTGCGCATGAGCGCCGCGCGCCCGGCGGGCGAGCGCCCGATGCGGAAGCGGAAGTCCTCGACGCGCAGGTCGCCGACGGCAAGCGTTTCGTGCACGATCGCGCTCTCCTGCTTCGGCTCGCGGGGCGCGGCGAACTCCGGCACCGCGGCCATGCCGCGCAACCCGGCCTTGATCGCGAGCGCGTGGCAATCGACCAGCGTGGCGAGAAACGCCACGCGCTTCGCGGGATCGGCGCCCGCGCGCGCGAGGCCCTCTCCCACGTCGGCGATCATCGCCGGGAGGTTGGAGATCAGGCGCCGCCGGTCCGCGGCGGCCGACTTGGGCTCGACGCTCCAGAGGAGGTCCTCCATCGCCTGCACCAGGCGATGCCAGGCGGGCGAGCCCTCGCCCTCGATGAGGCAGACGTCGGCGAGCGCGTTCACCCAGTCCTCGGCGAGCATCTCGCGCACCGGTGCCGGTACGAAGGCGCGTGCCTGCAGGCGCCTGTCGACCTCGGCCGCGGCGGCCGCGAGCGCGGCGTCGCGGCGCTCGCGCGCCTCGACGACGAAGGAGGCGCGCTGCACCTGGTGCGCATCGGCCTCCTCGTTGGCGGCGGCGAAGGTTTCCACCATGGCGGCCATCGAGGCGAAGATCGTCATGTCCGTATCGAATTCCGCGAGGACGCCATGCACGACGTCGCGCGTGAGATCGAGCGCCGCGCGCGAAGCGGGCGCCTCGCCCACGAGCCCGAGCCCGAGGTCGGCGAGGCCATCCAGCAGCCGGCGCGCCGGCTGGCGGCGATCGGAGAAGAACTCGGCATCGAGCAGCACCGCCTTGAGGATCGCGGGCTGCAGGCGTCCGAGCTGCGCCTTCATCGCGGACGGGATGTGGCGATCGGCGAAGATGGCGTCGAAGAGCATCGCCACCAGGTCGAGCGTGCGCGCGTCGAGGGTGCCGGGCGAGCCGTCGTGGAGGAAGGCGGGCAGATGGCGCAGCTCGTTCACCAGCGTGCCCGAGGCGACCTCGGCGCTCGCGCGCTGCAGGCGGGTGAGCTCGGCCATGACCGCATCGGCCGGGCGCGCGGGGGCGCTCGCGGAGTCGCGCGACAGCTGCACCAGCGCGGCAAAGAGATCGACCGGCTGGGTCGCGTCGCTGGGCTGCCTGAGGGGCACGAGGCGCTGCGTCACGGCGCCGTCGTCCGCGGAAGGCGCGTCCGGCAGGATGCTTCTATCCACCAGGTGCGCGTTCAGGTCGTGGTAGATGCGGCGCAGCTCCGCCTCCGCGTGGTGCTCGAGCTGGTTCAGGAGCGCCACCCTGGCCTTGAGGCCCGACTCGATCTGGTCGCACGCGTCGCGCAGCGCCGAGCACACCGTGTCCGGGCTCAATGGGTTGGCGTCGTCGGCGAGCTCCGGGCGCTCGAGGAGGAATCCGATGCGGCGGCCGAGGATGCCGAGCTCGCCCTCGCACGCAACCTGGAGCTTGCGCGACATCGCGTTCACCGCGAGGCTCTCCTCGGAGTCCGCGGCGTGCGCGTTGGCCTGCCCTTCGGCATCCTCGCCGCGGACCTTGCGGTTGAAGCACTCGAGAAAATGCTGGCGGAATGTGGATTCGATCAGGCTGCGCTTGTCGCGCGCCTCGGAACCGGCGTCCAGGTAGGCGTCACGCTCGTCACGGTCGGGCGCCGCCGCCGCCAGCTCCACCAGCTCGTCCTCGACGCGGTCGAGCATTCCCGAGAGCGCTCGCGCCATGCGATCGAGCGCCAGCTCGCGGCAGCCGCGCAGGACGCTCGCCGATTCCCTGGGCGTGAGTCGCTGGCGCTCGCGCGCCGCGGGAGTGAACGGGACTACGTTGCCGCTCGAGGACCTGGACATGGCACCGCCTTTCTGGCAATCCCGCTGTCGTAGGGTCTCGAGGCCCTTTAGACCGGTGATTTTGCGTCCCCGTCTTTCGACGGGTTTGCCGTTGCAGAAAACCGTGCGCCGAGGGGGCCGCGGCGCTTCATTGGCGCTTCCGGCGGGCCCGATTCGACACCGCCAGCCTGCGCCCGCGCCGTGCGGGGGTCAATGCCGCCCGTCGCCCCTTTCCGGCCGCGCATCCCCGCGGGGTGGGCGCTCGCTGCCGCTATAATTTGCGCCTATGACCATCCTCGTTTGCGGCTCGCTGGCCTACGACACCATCATGGTGTTCCCGGACCAGTTCAGGAAGCACATCCTTCCGGACCAGATGCACATCCTCAACGTCTCGTTCATGGTGCCGGAGATGCGCCGCGAGTACGGCGGCACCGGGGGCAACATCGTCTACAACCTGCGCCTGCTGGGCGACGAGCCCTACCTGATGGCCACGGCGGGGCACGATTTCGCGCCGTACGCGCAGCGCCTCGAGAGCCTCGGCCTCTCGGCGCGCCACGTGCGCATCCTGGAGGACCAGTTCACCGCGCAGGCCTTCATCACGACAGACGTCGAGGACAACCAGATCACCGCCTTTCATCCGGGCGCGATGTCGCATTCGCACCTGAACCGCATCGCGGACGCCAAGGGCGTGCGCCTCGGCATCGTCTCCCCCGACGGCAAGCAGGGGATGATGGAGCACGCGCGCGACCTGGGGCGCTTTGCGATTCCCTTCGTGCTCGATCCGGGCCAGGGACTGCCGATGTACTCGGGCGAGGAGCTGCTGGAGATGCTGGTGCACGCGCACGCGCTCACCGTCAACGATTACGAGGCGCGGATCGTTGAGCAAAAGACCGGCAAGAGCATCACGGAGATCGCGAATATCGTATCCGCGGTCGTGGTCACGCGCGGAGGCGACGGCAGCACCGTCCATGCCGCGGGACGCGTGATCGACGTGCCGGCGGTCAAGCCGACCGCGGTGGTCGATCCCACCGGCTGCGGCGACGCTTACCGCAGCGGCCTGTTGCACGGCATGGCGCGCGCCTGGCCCTGGGAGCGCTCGGCGCGCCTCGCTTCGGTGATGGGTGCGATCAAGATCGCGCATCGCGGCGGCCAGAACCACCGTCCTTCGCGCGGGGACATCGCGACCACATACTCCCAGGCTTTCGGCGAGAACCTTTGGAAGGAGGAAACGGCATGAGGATCGTGAACCTGACGTCGGCAGCCGTGGTGCTTGGCGCGCTCGCCGTGGGCGGCTGCGCCTATCACGGCGGCAGCGCGGACTACCGCGCCTACCAGGTGCAAGGCGAGCAGACGGTGCGCTTCGGCGTGGTGGAGACCGTGCGCGAGGTGCGCATCCAGCCGCGCGAGACCGGCGTCGGCGGCGCCTCGGGCGCCGTGCTGGGCGGCATCGCCGGCAGCCACGCCGGCAGCGGCCACGGGCACGTCGCCGGCGCGGTGGCGGGCGCGATCATCGGCGGCATCATCGGCCAGGAAATCGAGCGCTCGGGCAACGAGCGGCGCGGCATCGAGGTCACGGTGCAACTGGATTCGGGCCGCTACCTCGCGGTCGTGCAGGAGGCCGACGAGGCCTTCCGCGCCGGCGATCGCGTGCGCATCCTCTCCGGCCGCGGCACCACCCGGGTCACGCATTAAGCTCCACGCGGGACCGCTCACCCGCGGCCTGCGATGGTTGCGCATGGTGGCGCATGCGGCCACCGGCGCACTGATATTGCGCGTGCTGTTTCCCCGGTCGAGCGCATCGAGGCGCCGCCGGCTCGTGGGCTGGTGGTCGGCCAAGGTGCTGAAGATCGCGGGCGTCGCCGTGCGCATCGAGGGCACGCCGCCCGCCCATGGCGAGAGCGGCGCGATGATCGCCGCGAACCACGTCTCCTGGCTGGACATCTTCGCCCTCGCGGGCGTGAGGCCCACGCGCTTCATCGCCAAGGCCGAGATTCGAGACTGGCCGCTCGCCGGCTGGATCGCCGACCGCGGCGGCACCATCTTCATCCGGCGCGAGAAGCGGCGCGACACCGGCCGCATCAGCGAGCGCGTGCACCAGGCACTGGCGGACGGCGACTGCGTGGGCCTGTTTCCCGAAGGCGCGACCACCGAAGGCGACGAGATGCTCAAGTTCCACTCGTCGCTCTTCGAGCCCGCGGTCGCCAACGCGGCGCACGTCCATCCCTGCGCGATCCGTTACCTGCGAGCCGACGGCACGCTCTGCCGCGAGGTGGCCTACGTGGGCGAGCTGTCGTTCACCCAATCCTTCGGCCAGGTGCTGCGCCAGCGGGGCGTGGTGGTGACGCTCTCGTTCGCCGCGCCGATCGAGACCGTGAACCGCACCCGCCGCGAGGTGGCCGCGCTCGCGGAAGGCGAGATCGCTAGTCTTCTCGGCCTTGCGAAGGACAGGACACCGCGTACGCCCGCCGATCTTCCAGCCGCACCGCGCTGAGGGCGCGGCCCCAGACGCAGCCGCTGTCGAGCGACAGAAGGTCGGGGCGCAGCTGCAGTCCCAGCGCCGACCAGTGCCCGCAGACGATGGTGCGATCGCGGCTCTTCCTGCCGGGCATGTCGAACCATGGGACGAGCGCGCCAGGCGCATCCCCCGGCTCACCCTTGAAGGCAAGCGCCATCGCGCCGTCGCCCTCGCAGACGCGCAACCGCGTCATCGCATTCACGATCACCCGCAGCCGCTCGATGCCTTGCAGCGAATCGTCCCAGCGCCGCGGCTCGTCGCCGTACATGCGCTGGAGGAACGCGACGAAGTCATCTCCGCGGAGGCGCGCCTCGACCTCGCCCGCGAGCGCCGCCGCGCGCTCCACCGTCCACTCGGGCAACAGTCCCGCATGCACCATCGCGTATGAGCCCTCGACGTGCATCAGCGGGCGACGGCGAAGCCAATCGAGGAGCTCGTCGCGGTCCGGCGCCCCGAGCACGTCGTCGAGCGTGTCGCGCTTGCGCCGCTTCTCGACGCCGTGCGCGACGCAAAGGAGATGCAGGTCGTGGTTGCCGAGCACCGTGACGGCGGCGCCTCCGAGG
>JBKJTM010000355.1:0-4181 GCA_046590805.1 Usitatibacter sp. | reverse complement strand
CAGCGCCGATGACGTGGTGTTCAACGTAAAGCGCGCGCTCGATCCGCTATCGAAGTACAAGTCGGCGCTGCCCAACGTGACCGGGGCGACGAAGATCGACGCGCTCACGGTGGATCTCCTCACCTCTCAGCCCACGCCGGTGCTGCCGCTCGCACTCACCAATCTGCGGCTGATGGGCAAGGCGTGGTGCGAGAGGCACAAGGTCGAGAAGCCCCAGGACTACAACGCGAAGGAGGAGACCTTCGCCACGCGCAACGCCAACGGCACCGGCCCGTACCAGCTGGTGAAGTGGGAGACCGACATCCGCACGCACCTGCGCGCAATGCCCGGTTACCACGGCAGACGCGGCAACGTGACCGAGGCGCAGTACCTCGTGGTCTCGTCGGCCGCGACGCGCGTAGCGGGCCTCATCTCGGGCGAGATCGACCTGGTGATCGATCCCGCGGTGCAGGACGTGGTGCGGCTGAAGACCATGCCGGGCGTCGTCGTCGGCCAGGCCGTGGGAACCGGCACCCAGTTCCTCGGCTTCGACCATGCCCGCGACGACCTCCTCTACGGCAAGGCGGGCGGCAGGAATCCCTTCAAGGACGTGCGCGTGCGCGAGGCGTTCCGCCACGCGATCGACATCGCGGCGCTCAAGTCGAAGGTGATGCGCGACACCGCGAGCGCCGGCCGCGCGCTCTACTCCCCCGCGATCGACGGCTACGACAAGCGCTTCGACGCGCTTCCCGCCCATGACGTCGCGAAGGCCAGGGCGCTGCTGAAGGAGGCGGGATATGCCAACGGCTTCGAGGTGGTGCTCGACTGCAGCTCGCAGCAGCCCACCGACTCGATCTGCCAGGCGATCTCGGGGATGCTGTCGCGAGTGGGCATTCGCGTGACGTACCGGCCGTTGCCCTTCAACATCCTGCTGCCGAAGGTGACCTCGCGCGATACCAGCATGTACGTGATCGGCTGGACACCGGCGACCACCGAGCCCGAAGGCGCGTTGGTCCCGCTGGTGCGCACGCCCAGCCGCGCGGGCCTGGGCGAGTACAACGTCGGCCTCTACTCGAACGCGAAGGTGGACGCGCTGATCGACCAGGCGCGAACCGAGTTCGACCACGCGAAACGCACCCACCTGCTGAACGAGGCGATGGCGATCGTCGACGGCGAGGCGGGCTTCGTGCCGCTGGTCTACCGCAACGTGACCTGGGCGATGCGAAAGGCGGTGAAGGCGGTGATCCGCCCCAACGACATCCTCGACCTGAGGATGGTGAACGTCGAATGAGGACGGCGCTCCTCATTCTCGCCCTGTTCCTCCCCGCGGGCCTCGCCGACGCGAAGGCGTTCCGCTGGGCGTCGAGCGCCGACCATTCGAGCGCCGACCCCCACGGCCAGAACCAGATCGGCAACAACAACATCAATGGCCAGGTCTACGAGCAGCTGGTGAAGCGCGGCAAGAAGCTCGATATCGTCCCGGGCCTCGCGCAAAGCTGGGCGCAGGTCTCGCCCAAGGCGTGGCGCTTCCAGCTGCGAAAGGGGGTGAAGTGGCACGACGGCTCGCCGTTCACCGCCGACGACGTGGTGTTCTCGGTGAAGCGCGCCCAGGGCGACACATCGACCTTCCGCGTCTACGCGCGCGCTCTCGGCGAGCCGCGCAGGGTCGACGAGCACACGGTGGAGTTCGCCACCCCGGTGCCGAACCCGGTGATGCTCGAGACGGTGGCCCTCCTCCAGATGATGAGCAAGGCGTGGTGCGAGAAGAACAACGTGCAGCGCGCCCAGGACTTCTCCAAGAAGGAAGAGACCTTCGCCTCCCGCAACGCCATGGGCACCGGCCCCTACATGCTGGTCGCGCGCGAGCCGGATGTGCGCAGCACTTTCAGGCGCAACCCGAACTGGTGGGGCAAGCACGAGGGCAACGTGGACGAGGTGGTCTACACCACGATCAAGTCCGATGCCACGCGCATGGCGGCGCTCGCCGCCGGCGATATCGAATTCGTCCTCGATCCGCCGCTGCAGGACATCGAGCGCCTGCAGAAGGACGCCCGCCTGAAGATCTACCGCGAGCCCGAGAACCTGGTGTTCTTCCTCGGCATGGACCAGGCGCGCGACGAGCTCCTCTACGCCGACGTGAAGGGCAGGAACCCGTTCAAGGACCGGCGCGTGCGCCTCGCCTTCTACCAGGCGATCGACACCGAGGCGATCAACCGCGTGGTGATGCGCGGCCTGGCCGTGACCTCAGGCGTGATCCTTCCCAACCCCGAGGGCGCCGGGATTCCGAGGGAGCTCAACAAGCGCGCATTCCCCTACGATCTCGCCGCGGCGAAGCGCCTGATGTCCGAGGCCGGATATGGGAACGGGTTCTCGGTCGAAGTCGACTGCCAGAACGTGCGCGAGAGCGTCTGCACCGCGGTAGCCGGGATGCTCGCGCGCATCGGGGTCCGCGTGAAGGTGAACGCGCTGCAGAACCCGCGCTTCTTCGCCAAGGGCCAGGCCCGCGACACCAGCTTCTATCTCCTCGGCTGGGGCGGACCCAACACCGACGCGATCTTCTCGCTGCAGCCGCTGCTGCACGGCTGGAACAAGCAGGGCGATGGCGACTACAACTGGGGCAACTACAAGGACGAGAAGATGGACGCCCTCATCGACCGGGCCAAGGTGGAAATGGACTCAGTCAAGCGCCAGGCGCTGGTGAACGAGGCGATCGCGATACAGCGCGAGAACGTCTATCACATCCCGCTTCACCGCCGCATGTCGCCGTGGGCCTCGCGCGCCAATGTCGAGGTCGTGCATCGGCCCGACAGCTGGGTCGAGTGGAGCTGGGTGAAGGTGAAGTAAGCGTCATCCCGGCGAAGGCCGGGATCCAATTGGGCCCCGGCCTTCGCCGGGGGGACTAGATCACCCCGCGCGCCGCCAGCTCGTCCTTGAGATACGCGTAGTAGATCGGCGCGGCCACCAGGCCCGGCAGGCCGAATGCCGACTCCATCACCAGCATCGCCAGCAGCAGCTCCCACGACTTCGCGCGGATCTGCGCGCCGACGATGCGCGCGTTGAGGAAGTACTCGAGCTTGTGGATGATCACGAGGAAGGCGAGCGAGCCGATCCCCACCTCGAGCGACACCGCGAGGCTCACCACCACGATGACGGTGTTCGAGATCAGGTTGCCGACCACCGGCAGCAGCCCCGCGAGGAAGGTCACCAGCACCAGCGTCTTCACGAACGGCAGGTGGATGCCCAGGACCGGCAGGACGCCCAGCAGGTAGATCGCGGTCAGCGCGGTGTTCACGAGCGAGATGCGCACCTGCGCGAAGACCACGCGCCGGAAGGCGTCGCCCACCCGGCGCGCGCGCTCGGTGAGCTCGGTGGCAAGCGGAGCGCCGCGGGACCGCTCCATCGCCTCGTGCAGCGAGACCATGCCCCCGATCACCATGCCGATGATGATGTGCACCAGCGCGTGGCCGAACGCGCCACCCATGCTGCGCAGCTCGACGGCATGCTCGCGCAGCCAGGCGATGAGGCCCTCCTTGAGCGCGTCGGGGTCGCTCGGCAGGCTCTCGATCAGCCACGCCGGCAACCTGGCGCGCGCCGCCTCGACGATCTCGGCCATCTTCTGCAGCATGCTGGCGAGGCTGCCCGCGTCGCTCTTCAGGAACGCGGCGATACCGAACATCGCGCCCACCAACACCAGGACCACGACCGTCGCGATGAGACCCACGGCCGAGAGCTTGGCCGTGGAGCCGCGAACCAGCGGCAGGCGGAGCGCAATCACGTGGACCAGCTCGTAGACTAGCAGTCCGGCGAGGAGCGCCGGCAGCAGGTGCAGGCGAAGGGCGAGGAAGAGGAGCAGCGCCGCGATCGCCCAGGCGGCGATCGAGAAGCGCAGCGGCGCGGACGCGCTCGTATCGTTCGGCATGACGAAATACTACGCTGGTACGATGGCGGTCATGACCACCCCCACCGACACCAAAAGCATGGCCGTTTTCTGCGACTTCGAGAACGTCGCCCTCGGCGTGCGCGAAGCCAAATACGACCGGTTCGACATCGCCAAGGTGCTCGAGCGCCTGCTGCTGAAGGGCAGCATCGTCGTGAAGAAGGCGTACTGCGACTGGGAGCGCTACAAGGAATTCAAGAAGGAGATGCACGGCGCCTCCTTCGAGCTGATCGAGATCCCCCACGTGCGCCAGTCCGGCAAGAAC
>JBKJTM010000343.1:0-3258 GCA_046590805.1 Usitatibacter sp. | reverse complement strand
CGCGGCGATCTTCGTGGCGCTTTCACCGGCGTGCGGGTAGGCACTGTGGCCCCCCCGGGTACGGACCATGAACCGCAGCCACATCATTCCCTTTTCGCCGAAGCGCAGGGTGTGGGGACTGCTCGGCTCCGCGTTGAGACAGCAATCTCCGTGGACCTCGGGGTGGTTGGCGATGAGGTAGCGCGAGCCCCATTCGCCGAAGGTCTCCTCGTCTGAAACCACCGTCAGGGTGAGCCGTCCCTTCCAACGGTCCTGGAGCCGGCTGAGATACGCGAAGGCGAAGATCGAGGCCGTCGTCCCGCACTTCATGTCCGAAGTCCCGCGACCCCAGACCCGCCCGTCGGCGATTTCACCGCCCCAGGGATCGCGCGTCCAGCCTTCGCCGCTCCCGACCGGGAACACGTCCATGTGGCCGTTGAGCACGAGGTGGCGGCCTGCCCCGGCTTTTCCCTCGAGCGTCGAGACGATGTTCGGCGTCGACGTTTGCGGCGCGATCACCCGGTAGGCCAGCCCTTGACGATCGAGGAACGCGCGGACGAATTCGGCCGTGGCGAGGGTGTCCCCGGGCGGATTCGGGCTCTTGCGCTGGACGAAATCACTCAGGAAGCCGACGAGCGCGTCGCGGTCCCCTTCGATCCATTCAAGCAGTGCAGCGCGGTCTTGGTCTTTGTCGTGGTCCTGGTCGTTCATACGTGCTCCGCTACTCGTGCCGCACCCGGGCGGCGGACAGCCGGAACCCGCGCCATGGTGTGAACGACGTGGCCGTCCTTCACCACGCCGATGCATCGGTTCGCCGCCAGCAGGTAGGAGAGGTCTGCAGGATCGGAGATGTCCCAGATCGCCAGGTCGCCGACCTTGCCGACTTCCAGGGAGCCTCGGTCCTGCGCCATCCCCAGAGCGCGGGCGCCGTTGATGGTGAAGCCGGCCAGGGCCTCCTCGGGGGTGATCCTGAACAGCGTGCAGGCCATGTTCATGACCATGGCCGGCGAGTTGGTCGGCGAACTGCTGGGATTGCTGTTGGTCGCCACCGCCATCGCCACACCGTAGCGCCGAAACAGCTCGACCGGGGGAACCCGGGTTTCCCGCAGCGTGTAGTTCGCGCCCGGGAGCAGCCCGGCCACGGTTCCGGCCTTGGCCATGGCGGCCACGGTCGTTTCGGAGGCGTATTCCAGGTGATCGGCGACGAGCGCACCGTACTCGGCGGCGAGGGCACCCGCGGAGAAGTCACTGTACTGATCCGCATGCAAGCGCACCGGAAGTCCGAGCGCGCGTGCCGCGTCGAACAGCTTGCGGATTTGCGGATGGCTGAAGCCGACGTTGTCGCAAAAACCGTCGACGGCATCCACCAGCCCCTCGGCGTGAGCGGCGGGGAGTACGGTGTCGACGAGGAAATCGATGTAGGCGTCGTGGCGGCCCTGATATTCGGGCGGCAGGCCGTGGGCCCCGAGGAAGGTGGAGACCACCGTCACCGGCAGCGCACGGCCGAGCTCCCGCGACAGCCGCAGCTGGCGCAATTCCGTGGGGAGGTCGAGTCCGAACCCGGATTTGCTTTCCAAAGTGGTGACCCCGTGCCTGTGCAACTCGCCGACACGCCGGGACGCTTCCTCGAAGAGGGTCTCGTCACTGGCCTCGCGCGTGTTGCGCACGACTCCGGGGACACCGCCGCCGGAGCCGTAGATCTCGGCCCGCGTGCGCCCTTCGATGCGCATCTCGAAGTCGCGCCGGCTGTCGCCGCCGTAGATCACGTGCGTGTGGCTGTCGATCAGACCTGGCGTGATCCATGCGCCCTGCGCGTCGAAGACTTGTGGTGCCAGGGCTGCCGGATTCCCGGGCAGGTCGGTCGCTGGTCCGACAAAGGAGATGCGCCCGCTGCTGATCGCGATGGCCCCGTCGCGAACGGCCCCGTAGCGACCCGGACCCGTGATGGTCGCGATATTTGCATTGATCCAGATTGAGTCCCACATCACCGTCACCGTCCCTGCTTGCTGTTCGAGGCTGAACCCGGGCGACTGTACTATCAACTTCGCGGCGCGATCGGACGCTCCCGCACCGTTGCGCCGTCGGGCGCGGTGCGGTTTTCTCGGCTCCCTGGAACTCTTTATGAATGGTCTTCTCGAGGTGCCTGCCCGTCGTGGCAAGGCCGTGATCGTTGACAAAGGCGCACGCATCCGGGTCATCAACACGCACGGACAGCAAGTCGTCGACACGTGGGCCTTCAACCGCTCGGACCTGCACGAGTTCATGTCGATGGAGCACAGCCGTGCCAACCTGTCGCGGATACTGCCACGGGTCGGGGACTCGATGTGCACGAACCGGCGGCGGTCCATCCTGACCATCGTCGAAGACGACTCGGGCGGCATCCACGACACCCTGATTGCGGCCTGCGATCGCCATCGCTACGAATTGCTAGGCGCGGTGGGGCATCACGATAATTGCACCGACAACCTTCGAACCAGCCTGGAGGAACTCGGCCTGCAGTCACCCGAAACGCCGAGCCCCTGGAACCTGTTCATGAACATTCCCGTGCAGGCAGATGGCAGTGTCCTCTTCCTGCCGCCGGTCTCCAAGGCCGGAAGCAGCATCACCTTGCGCGCGGACATGGATGTCGTCGTCGTTTTCTCGGCCTGTCCTCAGGACATGGTGCCGATCAACGGCGCTTCCTGCATCCCGATGGGAGTGCATGTCGCCATCGCGTGAAGGATTTCAGAGCCGATAGATGCGAACCGCGTTGTCGTGCAGGATCTTGCGCTGTTCCGCAAGCGACAACTCGGCCAGTATCGAGCGGAACGCTTCGAACAGGGTGGCGTAGCTGCTGGTGAGGCGGTCCACGGGAAAGTTGCTGGCGAACATGCAGCGATCACTGCCGAACGCGTCCACCGTGTCGAGCACGATGGGGCGAATGCTCTGCGTGGTCCAGCCGGCGTTGCCCACGCCCAGTCCCGAGATCTTCACCGCGACGTTGGGCTCGACGGCGAGGGCGCGCAGGGCTTCGCGCCACGCCTGGAGGCTCGCTGGATCGCGATCCAGCGGCATGCCGGCGTGGTTCAGAATGATCTGTACGTCCGGGAACCGCCGCGCCAGGGCGGTGGCCTGCTTCATCTGCGGGTGGTAAATCTGCAGGTCGAACGACAGTGACCGCGCGCGCAGCAGCCGGAAGCCTGCGAGCCATTTCGGATCGGTCATGAAATCGGCGCGGTCGACAAAGCTGCGCACCGGATCCGGGTCCCAGTTCAGGATCTGCCGGATACCGCGGAAGTT